>JBPETC010000101.1:0-7011 GCA_051710325.1 Symbiopectobacterium sp. | reverse complement strand
CTAGTATGTAACGCCCAAGCAGTGTTACGAATACCCGCATTATTCATTGCCAAGTCAATAGCACGATAAGAATAATCGTGTTGGAAGGTGCGTTTACATGATTGACAACGGTAACGGCTGATGGGCAGCACTTCTGCCATAACTGTGTTTTTTTTACAGAGACTGTCTGTTCACAAAACGAACATCTTACATCAACTGTAGCCACTGTATCTCCACATCCAAAACAGGAGGGTTTATACTGTGATTAACTCGTTAGCGCCAACACGCCGAGTAACAACAAGCGTTTCGCTGGCGCAGCGATAACGGTTATCAATCCGTTATCGCTGCAGGATAGTTTAAGTTTAACCTTATTAGCTGACACGGCGTTTTGACTCAATAACAGGATAAGAAACACCGCCGCAACAATGACGCCCAGAATGACACTCACCGGAATTTCAAACGGATAACGAATCACCCGTCCACATTATCACCAAGCAGCATACTGATCAGACTAGGCACGATCAGACCGAGAAAAGGCAGCCTACAGACCACCATCACCACCCATTAATGATGGCAATAATTGCTAGCCCGAGCAGAATTACTTATCGATAGTTAAGTGTGCCGTTGACGGAAAACTCGAGCCCCATGTGCCCGCAACAGTGAAGCGATCTGCCGTCCAGCAGACAGTTAGCGTAAGAATACCACCTTCGTAACGTCCGCGCAGCACGCCGGAGAAATCGCCTGACTCCCAGCCGCTCAGCGACTGCAACAGGTCAAAATGCATCGCAGCGAAGATGGTTATGGTTATCGGGTTATCGCACTGATCACTACGCCTAGTATAATACCTACCAGAGGCACCACCAGCGCCGATTTCAGCACGATACGCCGCAACAGCAGCATAAACAGCACGATGACAGCCATGGCAAACAAATTGGCAACAATCATTTTCACTAGCAGTGAGGTGGATGGCATTAATACCATGACCACCAACAACCCAGTCTGGCGGACTGTGTGGTCCCCGCCAGCGATGGCTCAACAAAGCAATTCTGCCTCACAACAACTGCATGATAAAACCTGCCAACAGGATAAATACGGCCGACAAATAGACAGGTTTTATGGCAAATATCTCACTTCTTCTTTAACTCTTTTTGACGTCATCAATCAGACTTGAATAGCTCTGCAAGCCATCCGCGATGTAGAGTAATGCGGAATCAAGATACACCACATACTGGTTCTGTCACGCTTTGGTTTTCATCACCAGTGGTTTATCCAACACTTGATGAGCAGGCAAGCCACCGATGGTGCCGATAATACTGTCACGGTCTAATATAAACAGCTATTCAGGATTGATACTCAGCAATAATTCAGCAGTAAGCACGTTGCGATGGCGACCCAGATCGGAAAATTCAGTGGCCGTGGCGAATCCCAGTCCGTCAAACACAAAACAAAAGCGTGATTTCTGGCCATAGACAGAAATCTTGCCGCCATTAACTATCAGCACCATGGCCGTATTTGCCTACCCCGCTTTTCACGGGTTTGCGCGACGCGTTGTTTGAAATCGTCGATCTTGGCTTTTATTTCTTCCTGATTGCCGAAAATCTTGCTCAGTTGCTCAATGCGATGGATAAAGCTTGGCATAAATTGCTGCTCATCAACATCCAGAGAAATGGTCAGCGCAATACTGCTCAGTTTGTTATAGGGATCACTGGCGCAACCGCCCGGAAATAATCAGGTCCGGTTTGGCGCTGCTCAATGTTTCATAATTGGGTTCAAACAGGGTACCTGCATTCAAGTATTCGCTGCCGGAGTACTTGACTAGAAAAGGAGAAAGATGCGCGCCGCTTTGCGGTGGTACACCGGTTACCGGGATTTGCAATGCATCCAGCGTATCCAGAATGGCGGGATCAAACACGATAACTTTTTTCGGATGCAGCACGGCATTATTGTTACCGCTTGGGAATATTCAACGATAATGGTTGAACTGGCGGTAGAGGACGTCTATGACTGATCGCGTACCCTGCTACTGCCAGCAGGGAAGCTAACAGCGTCGTTTTAATCGCACTGGAAAATCGCATCATCGTCTCCTTATTAAGTGCCTTCCTATACTGTACTACGTGTCAGAAGGAATTTAATTATCATTCGCATTAAAGTGCGAAATTGTAACTAATGATGGTGTGAATGAATAGGGATATTCCTGCCGCTTAGGAATTAATACACATCATGAAACCCGCACAGAATCTCATTTCAATGGTATTCTTGAGGCTTATCCGGACGAACGGCACACCCAAGGACAGTCGAGCGACAGTGAATATGGCCGATACCACACAACCTACGTTTTTTATCCATGATTATGAGACCTTCGGTAAACACCCTGCCCGCGATCGCCCTGCGCAGTTTGCTGGTGTGCGTACCGATATGGATTTTAATATCATTGGTGAGCCTCTGGTAATCTACTGCCAGCCTACGAATGACTACCTGCCTGAACCGGAAGCGGTGCTCATCACTGGCATTACGCCGCAAATCGCACAAGCCAAAGGGGTTTGTGAAGCGGAATTTGCGCGTCAGATTCATGCTTCTTTCAGCGTACCGAACACCTGCATAATGGGTTACAACAATATTCGCTTCGACGATGAAATGAGCCGCAACATTTTCTACCGCAATTTCTACGATCCCTATGCGTACAGTTGGCAGCACGGAAATTCTCGCTGGGATTTGCTGGATGCGCTGCGCACCTGCTACGCCTTGCGCCCGGACGGTATCGAGTGGCCGTTGAATGATGATGGTTTGCCCAGTTTTCGCCTGGAGCACCTGACACAGGCTAATAGTGTAGCACATGAACACGCCCACGATGCCATATCCGATGTGTATGCCACCATCGCCATGGCTAAGTTGTTTAAGCAAGCTCAGCCGAAACTGTTTCAGTATCTATTTGCGCTACGTAATAAAAACAAGGTCAGCCAGCTTATCGATATTCCTCAAATGAAGCCGCTGGTACATGTCAGCGGGATTTTCGGCGCGGCGCGCGGTAATACTAGTTGGGTGGTACCGCTGGCCTGGCACCCGGAAAATCGCAATGCGGTCATCCTGTGCGATCTTGTCGGAGATATCACTCCGCTGTTTAAGTTGGATGATGATACGCTCCATGAGCGGCTCTATACCCCGCGTGAGCGTCTGCCACCTGAAAAAAGCCCGGCACCCGTCAAGCTGGTGCATATCAATAAATGCCCGGTGCTGACTCCCGCTAACACGCTGCGCCCAGAAGATGCTGCTCGACTGGGGATCGATCTCCAACGCTGTCTCGATAACCTGTCGGTGTTACGTCAACGCAGCGATCTTCGCGAAAAAGTGGTTGCGTTCTATGCCGATGCGCCGCCCTTCACGGCGGACAGTGACGTGGATGTGCGGTTATATGATGGATTTTTTGGCGATGCTGACCGGGCTGCCATGAATATTATTCAGCAAACAGCAGTAAAGAACCTGCCTGCGTTGGATCTGTCATTTAATGATAATCGCATCTCGCACTTATTATTCCGTTATCGCGCCAGAAACTTTCCCGGCACATTGGATGACAGTGAGCAACAGCGTTGGTTACAGCACCGCAAAGCGGTATTCACGCCTGAGCGACTTCAAAGCTATGTCTTACACTTGCAAAAACTTTATGCTCAGCACGAAAACGACAAGCGTAAAGCCGAGTTACTAGAAGCCCTGTTTGTCTATACACAGACCTTAGTCGGCTAATTTTACGGTGTTAAAGACAAAAAGCCGGTTCACATCGTGAACCGGCTCAAGGTTGAACAGTGCTGTTACCCGCTATATCCTCACAGCAGTTCTTCGCTGAACTGCAGGTACTGACTCACGGAAAGTACGAGTCAAAAACGCAAGGTAGATTAGGGCAATAGATGCCAAGATCAGCCCCAACGTCATGGAGCTTTTCTCCAGATTGAGCCACAGTGCAACCCATCGCAAATGCGCCTAACAGCGACAACACCAGATAGTGAAAAATGTCTCTCAGCTTGAGATTACGGCCTTCACGCAGATAGAAATGCGAAATCACCGACAGGTGAACAAAGGTAATGCTATCAGCACACCAAAAAGTTAATTAACGCCGTTGCCACTTCCAGATCGAATAAGACCGCAGAGAGCGCCACCACACCGACCAGCAGTACGTTCAGCGACGGCGTGCGCCATTGCGCGGGTGGATATAGCAGAAGAAACGTTCTGGGAGCACGCCATCACGTCCTATGACACACATCAGGCGAGACACTCCCGCATGCGCGGCCATACCGGAAGCCAGGAAGGTAACACAGGAGAACATCAGGATAATTAACTAGAAGAATTTCCTTGCCACATACAGCATGATTTCTGGCTGAAAAGCCTCTAGCGAATCAAATCGGGCAACGCCTGGGAAATAGAGTTGCAGGAAATTATGACACCACGATAAAGATTACACCGCCAATCAGTGCGGTCAGAAATATCGATTTCGGGATCACGCGTCCGGTATCCGGGATATCTTCCGATAATGAGCTAATACCGTCAAAACCCAGGAAAGAGAAGCACAGTATGGTGGTTCTAGTAATCATCGGAACAACGTGCGCATTATCGGACCAGAACAGTAGCGTGCTCAACAGCATACCTTCTACTTCACCTTGAGAGACACCGTGAATCAGCAGCCCCAGGAACACCGCCATGATCGCCACTTGCACCTCCATAATAATGGAGTTCAGGTTGGCAACAATGTTGATACCGCGCAGGTTGAACATCGTCATCAATGCGACTAAACCCAGCCACGAAAATCCAGGCTGATACCCGGGGAAAATCGCTTCCAGATAGGTTCTCGCCAGCAGAATGTTGAGTATCGGCATAAACAGATAATCGAGCAACGAAGATCAGCCAATCATAAAGCCGACATGCGGGCTGATCACCTTTTGCGCGTGAGTGTAGGCTGAGCCTGCGGAATGGGAAACGGCGCACCAATTTGCTGTATAGCTGACAGCAGTAAACAGGATACCAATCAGTGCAAAGCTATAGGCGGTGGCGACATGACCATCTGTCAAATTGGTCACGATGCCGAAAGTTTCATAAACAGTCATTGGCTACCTGTACGCCAGCCCCATCATGACCACCTGCCACAGCGTCAGGGTTTTTCTTAACTGAGAATGTTTCGAAGCAGGAGCTGCGCTGTTAACAAACATGATAAGCTTCTCCTATTTCCACAACAGATAACGCTGGACCAATAAACGCCGGTGCCCTATTAAGAAATTGCCACATTTCCTTTCCTCATCATGACCGTTTGGCACACAGAATACTGATTATCTATCCGGATAGATGTCCCGCCTCTTGGTTGAAAACACAAATGTTGCGTCATGTATTGGTGAAAAAATAACTGACACTAGTGAAGCGTCAGCTATTTACAGAGCGCAGTAATGCCCTATAATCGCAGGGTGTTATGCCAAGCTATAGTGTTATTCTTAATAACATTAAGTGGTATTCTCGCCGACCTAAATGTAAAAAATATTATTTTACCGAGCATCGTTCGGAATCAATCCTGAAAACGCTTTCTTTTTTTAGATTTGTAAGCGTTCCAATTCATAAATCACCTGCTGCAAATCGTGCTCCTGGAGAAGGCCGACAACGTCGGAAATTTAAAGCTCAGCCGCTTCATTACTTTTACTTCGCCTTTGCTGTCAACGACCTTACTGACAGCCTGTCCCACCAGAGTTGCATATCGACGCAAAAGAAGCCATATTCATCCAGATCCGTCTCGACATTTTCCAGAATGTCGCCCGGAGACATCACATCACTCATGTCACGTTCGGTAAACAGCCCTAAAGCACCGATGAAATATCTTTGATTTCAAACTGAAACAGCGTCTTATCCACCAGCTCACCGCGACACAACAGCGGTGGCCACACTAGCGTAGTAATACGAAAATAGTTTCTGCGCTATATCTATAAGAGTTCAGGTGGTACCTAGCCGTGAACGCCGGTAAACCTTAAAAATTAACAGTGCGGGCAATACTGGATTTGAATTCTACTTTTACGTCTGCCGGCTCAGACACGAAAGCAAGATCGCCCGCGTACAACGCGCAACTATTTTCAGTTTATATCACAAAGGTTGAAAACAAAGAGATTATCATCTGGCAATATATCCAAAATCTTGCTGATAAATTGACTGCGCACGTGATTGCGCATCCATCACAGTAATATCATTTTTGCCAGTCGCGTAACGTCGCGAAGATAGCCAGTTTATTGCGCTTAACAAACTGTTTTTTGGAATTCTATTCCACCATACCTATCCCCATCATGAAATAAATGGTCGATGCACATCGGCAGCCAATAGCATGAAAAAATATCACGTCAGTATCTGTAACGGATTATTAAACTTTAGCTCAGTCGTAGCGACCCTATCATTGCATAGGATGCGTGACATGATGCTGAATCTCTTAATATTACGGTGTGAAGACTTCATATTACGGTGTGAAGAGGCCTGGCTTCAAGCCAATAGACATCAGGCATTCAGACTAACATGGTATTCAACAACACAAGCGCCGATCACACACTCAAAGCGCCGCTAACGCGGGTAGCAACTTTTGTGTGAAAGGCATTAATGCCATCCGCTCTCCCGCACTCAAAATGGCGATATCCACGTTCCTCCCTGCCACTACTCTGACAACAAGAAATAATGGCAACATCGATAGGATGCATGCCGATCTTTTTGCCCATAAGAAAGATAGTCATTACCTCAGAAAGACAGTCATTACAAATGACAGCACGCTGGAAACAATCACCAGCAGATTCGCTAATATCATGGTCTCTTCCAACGCTTTCCGGGATGTCATCGCAACCCCTACCGCAAATAGAATCGGGTAGGTCACCGCCGTCTGAAAGAATTTATGCTGTATTGTCTATCACACTGATATAGGCTACGTTATCGGAGGTGATATGCTTACCTCAACAATACGACAGGTGAGTAAATGGCAAAACATTTCACGGCAGAACTTAAGCTCGAAGCAGCAAAGCTGGTTGTCGACAC
>JBPETC010000100.1:0-7082 GCA_051710325.1 Symbiopectobacterium sp. | reverse complement strand
CAACCAGCTTTGCTGCTTCGAGCTTAAGTTCTGCCGTGAAATGTTTTGCCATTTACTCACCTGTCGTATTGTTGAGGTAAGCATATCACCTCCGATAACGTAGCCTATATCAGTGTGATAATAAACAGCGTATTGAGCGTAAAAATCTGCACGCTGTGCAACCGATTGAAACGCCTCAATCGTAATCCAAAATGCACGATAGGCTTATCGGTACTTACATCAAACGTGAGTATTACGTTTGATGATGTATTAACTTATTAAAATACTTGATCCAATTTTTGGAGGGCAAGTGACGGTCAGTACTGTCTAACCGTTCACTCGTTTTTTCTTTCTCTGTCTGCGATTATTCCGCCAGAAATCCTTCCAGCAAGAAATTCAGAAACAGCTTGCCGTGTTCGGTAAGCTGCTAGTGGGTAGCACTTTCCGTCAGATAGCCTTGCGCTAACGCCCAGTCTATTTGTTGGCGTACCACGCTCTTGGTCAAACCGGCGTAGGCACTGAATGCGCTATGCGGCGCGGGTTCCAGCAGTCGAAAACGGTTCATGAAGAATTTAAAAGGCAGATCTTCCGCTTGCACTTTATTGCGATGGTCCTGGTAAGCGCCGCGCATATAACCGCGCGGATGGCGGGTTTTGACGGTTCTCAGTACACTCCCGTCAGCACGCGTGATCTTGCCATGTGCACCACACCCAATTCCCAGATAATCGCCAAAACGCCAATAGTTTAGGTTATGCTGACACTGATAGCCTGGTTTGGCGTAGGCAGAGGTTTCATACTGCTGATAGCCTGCGGCAGTAAGCAGCCGCATGGCCCTGCGCGAAGATATCCCACAGCGCATCGTCATCACGCAGCATCGGAGGGCGAGAACCGAACAGGGTATTCGGCTCAATCGTCAATTGATACCACGACAGATGCGGTGGATTGAGCACAATCGCCTCACGCAAATCGTCCAGCGCTTCTTCCAGCGTCTGATCCGGCAAACTGTACATCAGGTCCAGATTGAAACTGCGCAGCCCAAGCCTGGTCGCCAGACGCGCGGCCCGCTTGGCTTTTCTTCCGGGCCGTGAATGCGTCAGAGACGCGTCAGTTTTTCCGGGATGAAACTTTGCACACCAATAGAAATTTGATTAATTCCCGCGCGCTGGTAGTCACTAAAGCGATCAGCCTCTTCCGTGCCGGATTTGGCTTCCACGGTAATTTAGGTATCCGCAGTAAGCGATAAGTGGGCACGCACGCCATTGAGCAGCGCCTGCATGCCTTCTGCGCTCAGCAGGCTGGGCGTGCCCCGCCGCCGATAAAGATTAAACTGAGAGTCCGGTCGCTGCTCATCGGAAGATCCGCCTCTAAATCCGACAATAAGTGCTACACATATTCCTGATGCGGCACCTTACCTTTGAGGGCGTGGGAGTTAAAATCGCAATATGGGTATCTTTGCACACACCATAGAATATGAATGTACAGGCTGATACAGGCTAAGCGGCGGCAGTTTATTCATGACGCAGCGCCTGACCATGGTGCGACAGCGCGTTTTGCTCATCGCGCATCATTTCTGCGGCGGTTTTGCCTGCGCTCGGCATGTAAAAGATATGGGCATAGCTGAAGCCGCCTTCGCCACAGCCTTACGCGTCAGCACACACTGCCAGCGGCCGTGGCAGACTAGTGGCGTCGGGTTATCCGCATGGCGCGCTTTGAGCAGTGCCTTCTCGATAAAGGTCAACCTGCTCTCTTCGGCAGAATCAACGCCCAGTTTGGTTTGTGCGACGATATTCATACCAAAATCCGCCAGCAGATCGGCGAGTTCGCGAACTTTTCCGAGGTTGCCGGTAGCTAAAATGACGTTTTAGCTCGTGGTATCCATGCGTGTGTCCTGTATTCTGTTAATGCCATCGTCGGGAATGGCGAGGAGTTATCTGTTGCGATGCGAAGTTCCCTGTTGGTGGGTTACTACTGCGAGATCAATGTAGCGATTTCCGTAGGAATGCGCTGCGGATTAATAATTCTAATCTGTTTATGGCGGCCCATCTCACCTTTTTCAATGCTCAGCGCACCTTTTGCCACCCAGAACTTCTTGGCAAAGTATTTGCCCAAATGCACGTTAGCCTGACTATCAACCGGCGGTGCGGTGATGGAGATTTTCAACTCATCACCGGTGCAGGCCAACTATCTGCTCACGGCTGCCTTCGGCTAAATATAGAGTCTAATGACCAACCCGTCGGGTAGCAGTGCTATTGCACTCACAGCAGGAACCAAAATTCCGGAAACAGATCCATACCGAGGTAGTTCAGGAGATATAAGATCAAAATCACCGCCATGGCGGAGAAATCGATGCCGCCCATGGCCGGAATAATACGGCGAATCGTGGCCATAAACGGTTCGGTAAGTTGGAACAACAGGTAGTCTACCGGGCTGCGTCCCTGACTCACCCAGCTCATCAGCGCACGGATAATCACTACCCAGAACACCAGATAGCCCGCGGATTTTAACAGTGCCAACAAACCCACCAGCAAGTTGACTGGGCTTATCGCGAAGGCTCCAACCTGAATCAGCATCAGCATGGGATATTTCAACGTGGTCAGCAGAAACGCTAACAGCAAAGATGCGCTATCGATGAGGCCGAGTGCAGGCAGAATACGGCGCAGAGGCCTGACGATAGGCTGCGTGATTTTCACCACGAATTGCGACAACGAGTTATAAAAATCACTGCGTGACCATTGCATCCAAATGCGTAACAGTAGCACCATTACATACAGGTCGATCAGTGTCTTGACCAGAAATGTCAGGGTTAGCATAGAAACATCGATTCCTTATTAGCTATATTAGAGAATAACGGTGCGTTAAAACAGTTTTTTCATTTCCTGTGCGCGATGCACGGAAGCCTGTATATGGCAATCGGCGACGGTTTTGTGTCAGTTGGCGTTCGTTAAACACCCGAAGCGCCTCTGTGGTGGTGCTGCCTTTGGACGTCACATTCTCACGCGACATCGAAAACGGTGTAATACGGACTGGCTTCTACCAGTGCAGCTGCACCAACTAACATGCATTTTCCGGTGTGAATCCTTGGCGAATGACCTCTTGCTGCATCGCTTCCATAAACAGGAAAAAATAGGCGCTGCCTGCAGCGGCAATAACGCCTCTTATGCCACTCTCTTGCTCAACCCAGCATACTTTACCCACGCTTTGCATCAGCTCGGCGCTAAAGGCACAGTCTTCCGCCGATACGTTAGCGGGCGCGTAAAGGCCGCTCATGCCCTTGCCATCAATGAGGGTGTATTTAGCATAATACGCACCAGCGTTAGCGGCTCCCCTAACAGGGCTTGAAAGCGCGCCACACTCACTCCTGCCGCGATAGACAGCACCAACTTGCCGGGCACCGTTCAGCATGCCGCGCAGCGGGCTAGCATATGTTTACCATCAACTGCTGTTTTACCGCCAAGCACCACGACATCAGCATCCTGAGCGCCCGCGAGGTTGTCGTCGCTGCTGATAAACGCCATAGCGCTCGCTGTGCCAGCGCATCCCGTTGTGCGGTGCTCTGTGCGCAGACGCGAATACGATCGGCAGGATAACCGCTGTTAACCAGCCCTGCAATGATGGCCTGCGCCATATTTCCGGCACCAACAAAGGTAAGCTTGCGGTGTTGCATATTTATGTTCTCTCGTGTTCGTCAACCGGTCAGTGGAAGCATTCAGCCATGAAGGGGATTATCCATGTTGAGGCCTATATATACTGAGGATAGTCATGCGCGCCGAAAATGGCGGTGCCGATGCGTACCAGCGTACTGCCTGCCACAATTGCGGCGCTTATATCATCCGTCATCCCTATGGAGGGAGAGGGTATACAACTGAGGATAATGCAATTTTAACTACGCAAACAGGTCAATCATCGATTGAAATACCCCTAATTGCAGTGCGTAGTTACTTTCCGGTATCGGCATTGCTATCAGGCCCTGCAGCATCAGGTGCGGTAGGGCAGCGACAGTAACAACCAGGGCAGGAAAATCTGCTGGTTTGATCCCCGATTTGCTGGCTTCACCGCTGATGTTCACTTGCAGCAACACGTTCAACGGTGATAATGTCGCCGGGCGTTGTTCGCCTAGACGTTGGGCTATTTTAGGGCGATCAACGGTGTGACACCAGTCAAAATGTTCAGCAACCAGACGGCTCTTGTTGGATTGCAGCGGTCTGATAAAGTGTCATTGTAATGCCACCTGAGGCACGGCCTCACGGAAATAAAGCACCTTGTCCACGCCTTCCTGTACATAATTTTCCCAAAGCCTCGCTACCCTACCCAGAGGCAATCGCTTTCTCGATCGCCGGCACAGGTTTGGTTTTATTGACGGCAAGCAAGGTTACCGCGTGCGGGTCGCGTCCACATACAGTGTCTGCGGTGGCGATCATCTTTCTGACATTCTGTAGATTCTGCTCAATCGGGTTTATGACCATACTAAGGATGGGATCTGTGGATATCAATGAGTGGATAACCTGTAGTGTAAAATAGAATGCCTCCAATCTGCACCTGTATAGTGGATATCCGCCGATGTGACGTATTGATAGCGAGTTACAATCTCTACAGACCAGCGCCTGTTGCACCGCTGCAAAGCTGGAACGTTGGGTAGACAGTTGGATGACGGCTCTTTAGCGCCAGCAATTGCGCACTGAGGAGCAGGTCGATGGCACGTTGGCCACACCTGACGACATTTCTTGTTGAAACACCATGCCCAGGCTCTTCCGGGTTGATGGATTCGCTCACCAAGCTCATGATCTTCAGCGAACGCCGGTTGCTGCCTTCGATAGTTTTGTCACTGCCAGCCATCAGCGCGCAGATAGCTGTGGGGCGGTATATAGGATATTGACGTGGTGCTTATCGACAATTTGTCCCATACGGCGTGTTTGGTACGCCTTCAAACATCAGCGTGGTGGCACCGCAGACCAAGGGGCCGTAGAACAGGTAGCTGTGCCCGGTGATCCAGCCGTCATCGGCGGTACACCAATAGATATTACCGGGATGGTAGTTAAACACATATTTGAAGGTCATGGCGCATAGACCAGATATTCGCCGGTAGTGTGCAGTACGTCTTTGGGCTTACCGGTCGATCCGGAAGTATAGAAATAAATAACGGATCTTCTGCATGCATCTCTTCTGGCGGGCAGTGATCGTCTGCACCGGCGATCAGATCGTGCCACCAATGATCGCATCCTTCGTGCCAATCGATAGCGCTACCCGTGTGCTGATAAATAATAGTGTGTGCCATCTTTTTAACACCTGGGTTGCGCAACGCGTCATCAATATTCTTTTCAGCGGGATGGGGTTCGCCCTGCGCGGATACCTTCATCAGAGGTAATCACCAGCTTGGCACTGGAATCGATGATGCGCTCAGCAATGCATTCAGGAGAAAAACCGCCAAAAATAACGGAATGAATGGCATAGATGCGTGTGCATGCCAGCATGGCAATTGCCGCTTTCGGCACCATGGACATATAGATAGTGACCACATCACCATTTTAATTCCAATATATTTCAATACATTAGTAAAATCACAGACGTTTTGGTGAAGTTCGCGGTAATTTACTGTTTGCTTTTGGTGGCTTCATTTCTTTCCCACACAATAGCGGTTTGATCATCATGGGTTAAGGATCGATCAAGATAGTTGGCTGCAACATTTAACGTACTACCTTCGAGCTAGCAAATACTGATATAACCTGGATCGAATAGGTGTTTTTAACTTCAGTGTACGGTTTGATCTAATCGACGATCCTGCCATGCTCCCGCCAAAAGGTTTCGGAATCATTGATCGATGCCTGATACCACTCGCGATACTGCTCAGCGTTAATCAGGGTATTCTCCGCCACTGAGGCGGGTATGGTGCGTTTATTATATTGACTCATAGCGCTCTCCTTAAACATTGTTAAATATATGTCAAAAATAGTTAAGTTAAGTATGGTGGTGCGCTAGAATTTGTTTCTTTTTTTGAGTGATGAATCACACAATAAGGAGTAACACAGTGAAAGGAAAAGCGTGGAGAATGGTTGGCCATAAGTGTTTACTGCTATTTATAAAAAGCAAATTGGAATATAATTTGTGATGTAATTCACATTATTGTGACTAATCTGCTTGTTCACACAATCGTAAATTAATAACGATTAATTTATTATTTTAAATAGATTATAACTATTATTTTTATAATTTGATCGTTTGATCGATCAGTTACGTTAAAATTTTAGTACATATGTAAAAAATGAGAGCGGTATAAACGACTAATGTGGTACGGGTTCACGGAATTTTTTGATCTTTTACTTCTACACTTGAATAGGAATTTCACGATGTAGGTTTTTCCTGATCGTTCGAGATCAAAACACCACGTCTCGCTGCTTGATCATTACGCTAACGGAAGTAAAAGATATTTTATATATTTGTTTTTATTTATTAATTGTGGTTTTCAGCTATCAAAAGCATCTACTCAATGTCTTGCGATCCTTCGCGTAAGTCACGCAGATCTGTAGGGAGGTTGACGACAGCTTCTCAGTGTATGCGTGTGGAGTTATCTTGTCATAGTATGAAGTAGAGGAAACGATGAGTCTGATATTTGGATAAAATGAAATCATAGGCATGATGAGCAAACCTGTACAAAATGACAGGCGTGCCGTCGCCGTTATTGTGATAATAAATGCAAGGTTTTCTATGCTAACTCTGCATTTAATGCCCATTTCTGGCTGCATTCTGAAACGAATAATCAGGTCTCTATTGATGTTATGAGTAGTACGCGCGTGATGTCGGACCTGTTGTCTGATGGATTCACGAAAAAGCAGCTAATCACGCTCTCTTTTTCCAAACTGAATGTTGAAAACCGTATGTTTTCTCTGATGATCTTGAATTAAGAGATCAACGAACCTGCTCCTTCCATTAACCTCGTCTCTTAGGTAAATAAAGCAAGGACGTTCGAAACCAATCATATATTGATCAAATCATCCAATAAATTAATCACAGTATAAACCCTCCTGTTTTGGATGTGGAGATACAGTGGCTACAGTTGATGTAAGATGTTCGTTTTGTGAACAGACAGTCTCTGTAAAAAAAACACAGTT
>JBPETC010000099.1:0-7088 GCA_051710325.1 Symbiopectobacterium sp. | reverse complement strand
TAACTGTGTTTTTTTACAGAGACTGTCTGTTCACAAAACGGACATCTTACATCAACTGTAGCCACTGTATCTCCACATCCAAAACAGGAGGGTTTATACTGTGATTAATTTATTGGATGATTTGATCATATTTATTTACCAATTGACACAAATAATTAGGCAATTAATTGTTTTAATTAATTGTTCCTGCTTTCACGGGAATAACAATAATGCGTTAAATAATACTTTTTCTTATTTACTGAGTCAGTGCAAGTAGTTATCAATTAATCTGCTAGGCGTGCTGAAATAAATCATCCCACATAGCATTGAACAATTTGAGCAATATCTAATCCGGTGGTGAAAACTTATCGTTTTTAATCGCTTGCTGTTTGCTGTCGCAAAAGCGCTGATAGAGTGCCTGAACCGATGTTTCCCCTTCTCTTCAGACTCTTGCCACTGCCAGCCTCAAATGACCGAGCAGGTAGTCACCGGAAAAAGTTCATCACCGCTGGCATGCTCTACCATATCATCAATCAGCGCAAGAATACGCGCTTCACATTCTGCTATCATCTAACATCCTCACTATTAACGTTTATTCGCATCAGTTGAGATCGGCGGGATACGGAAACTGGTCTACCGTCAACGGACGGCGTATTTTAAAACGATTGTAATGCACGAATAAAGCGCATTGAACGCGCCGGAATATCTTGTTCGAGATAGGCCATCACTTGTGCATGTACGGTACGCTGAAATGTGATGCGATCCGGCTTAACCTCCCCTTTCAGACTGTCGCAACTGAAAATTAAATGGAAAACACGAAGCCACGCAAAACAGCCAGTCAAACACCTATGGCTTGATTTCTATCTGCTCGAACTGCCCCGCGATGCTGCATCGCGGCCATCCGAGCAGTATACCACCAATAGCCGAAATTCACCAGCTTGCGTCACCCCTTACCGGCAATACACCAGTGCGAAATTTTATGAAATGCGCTGGCATAAAACCAATGCGCGAACACAATAAAATGATAGGAAAACTATTCATCAATAGGAATATTGATAGGCTTATCATCCCCTTTCATCAGGCCGAGTGTTATAGTCTTGCTCAAAGCACTGTGCGAACAAAGTAATGAGATCGCGGTAATCGTGCATAGCACTTACGCTAGAGGTGGTCATGACCAGAGGTGTCCTATCAATTGAGCAATATCGCTGCCGTGGTTATCATAAATCAACTTTACGCTCATACAAGGCAGATACAATCACCAGCATCGGGCGGGATTAACTTTTGCCCCTTATTGAGTACCATGCGAGCCCGATACGGGCACCCAACGCCTTGCCCGACCAAGCATCACCATACCAGCGCCCAGACCACCTGACCTCCCAGAATAAAGAACAGCAACCCACAAAATTGGAAGTGAAATTGAGCACTTTGGCATGCGCCGCGGCTTTAGGCAGGCTGAAACCACTGAGCGTTACAAACGCCAGCGCGTAGAAAGAACCGGCACCGAGGCCAAAGAAACCGTTCATAGAACAATACTACACCCCGCCTGCCAAAAAGGCAACAGAAGGCCTGACAAGCGTTTGTGGCGATCTTCATCGCCAATTTTCGGCATTAACAGGAAATAGAGCCGAATACCGATCACAAGAACAGGCAGGACAGGACCTGGCGCAAAAAATCCGCGTGAATCTGCTGAATCAAGCAGGCGCTAAACGTCGAGCCTAAAAAGGTCAACCCGATAGGCAGCTTCTATTCACTTAACTTCACGGCGCGTTGACGGACAAATAGAGACTGGCAGAAAAAGATCCACAGATCGCTTGTAGTTTATTTGTTGCCAACGCCCGCGCTGGGCTTAACCCCTCCGAGAGCAGAATAGGAATACTAAGTAACCCGCCTCCCCCCCCGCGATAGAATCACAATAAAATCGGCAAGAGCCGCAAAAGCAAAAACATCCCAAGCATTTCAAGGCTGACCAAAACCATTCCATGACTTAGTTCACCAACAGATGTTTATCAAGTCATGCGTGGTACGAGGCCGGTAGCGGAGGTGGCGTTTTCACTGGCGCTTCAGGGCTCGGCTGGCGTGGCGTAACCAACTGCTCAACTCGGAACCGCACCTATCACCTGCAGGTGGCGCCTTATGATCCTGACATTCCAGACTGTATGCTGGACAGCGTAACCCCACGTGGATATGCACCCGGTGCGCAAACCAAGGACGCACTTTACGCAGCTGTCACGATCCTGTCCCGCTTCCTGACACAGTTGTTTTTTGATGGCCGTGTTGACAAAGATGCAGGTGACTTCTTGATCCTGTGCGGCCAATTTGATCAACGCCGTCACCTGCGGTTGCCACAAGCGTGGGTTGAGCTGACGACCGTTGACGGCAACCAAATCGATAGGCTGCGGTTTCAGAAGTTGCTATGCTGTCTTACGTTGTAGTGGCATCTGTAACAAAATATCCGCATCCAGATCGGACTGGTGACTGGCATGGCCGCTACTGAATGAATCGACAGCCAGCTGGCATTCCCATATCGCCCACCAACACAATACCGCCAGGCTGCTTTTCACATCGGCGCTCAGTCGCGTGATAAACGCCAGCAAATCCGGATGACCGAAATAGCGGTATTGATCGACACACATTACCTGATAATTCACGGATTCCAACGGCAACGGCTACGCACCGATAATACAACCGTTAGAGAACGAACCAATGGCTTGCGCCGTACTCGGCAGCGGATATGCGATCTCTTGCCACGGGTTTTCCCATACGCTCGCGATTAACAGCACGACAATGGCCCCACCCACCTTTTTTTCATGTTTAGTTTACCAATGAGGAACCTGACTCACGACGTCCGCACACTGGGCACGCTGACGCAACAGATGATCCATCAATACAATCGCCATCATTGCCTCCGCAATCGGCACAGCACGAATTCCCACACAGGGATCGTGACGTCCACGGGTGATCATTTCCGTTGCTTCACCCTGGCGGTTGATGGTTTTCCCCGGCACCGTGATGCTCGAGGTGGGTTTCAACGCCAGATGCGCGACAATCGCCAGTCCGCTGCTGATGCCACCCAGTACGCCGCCCGCATGGTTACTCTGAAACCCTTGTGGGGTAATTTCATCACGGTTTTCGCTGCCGCGTTTTGTGACAACTGCAAAACCATCGCCGATTTCTACGCCTTTTACGGCATTAATACTCATCAATGCGTGAGTTAGGTCGGCATCCAGGCAGTCAAACACCGGCTCACCCAAACCAGCTGGCACCGAGTCGGCGACAACGCTGACTTTAGCACCAATGGAGTCACCCTCTTTTTTCAGGGTACGCATCAATTTATCCAGCGCATCGATCTTATCGGCATCGGGGCAGAAAAACGGGTTTTTCTCGACGATATCCCACTCTTTCAATTCGCAGGTGACATCGCCCATTTGTGACAGATAGCCACGCACCTGAATACCGTGTGTCATTTGCAGGTATTTTTTGGCAATCGCACCAGCGGCCACGCGCATTGCGGTTTCACGGGCCGAAGAGCGGCCACCGCCGCGATAGTCACGCACGCCATATTTTTGTTCGTAGGTATAATCGGCATGACCGGGGCGGAATACATCTTTGATCGCACTGTAATCCTGAGAGCGATGATCGGTATTTTCGATAATCAGGCCAATGCTGGTGCCCGTGGTGGCGCCTTCAAATATTCCGGATAAAATATGCACATGATCCGGCTCGCGACGCTGCGTGGTATAACGTGAGGTTCCAGGGCGACGGCGATCCAAATCGCGTTGCAAATCCGCCTCAGTCAGCGGAATGCCTGGCGGTACGCCATCAACGATACATCCCAACGCAATACCGTGGGATTCGCCGAACGTGGTGACGCGGAAGAACTGGCCAATACTGTTGCCTGCCATTACGGCTCCTTTCTGTATAACATCACTATTTTGTACTGCATTATGATTTGCAGTATCGGTGCGAGTTCGGCATAACCGGTGTTTTTATTGCCGATACGCCGCAAAATAGCTATGGCAATCCACCAGTTGATTTTTTTCAGCATAAATACGCCATCACCACCGCACTTGAACTCCAGCCAGGTAAACGGAATATCCGGATACTGATTCCATCACAAATGCACCATGCTGTTGCCCACTTCGCAGATCAGTACGCCATGCTTATTAAGGTAATCTGGTCCACATGCCAAAATACGGCGTACCAGATCCAGTCCGTCATTGCACGCTGCAAGGCCCAGTTCCGGCTCGAGGCGAAATTCCTGTGGCAAATCCGTCATGTCTTCCGCATCCACATACGGGGATTAGTGACAATCAGGTCATACGCGAGCGGTGGCGGCGCGCGGAATAAGTCGGAACGAATCGGCGTGACCTGCTGTTCCAGGTCGTGTTGCTGGATATTCTGCTAGACGACGGCTAACGCATCGCTGGAAAGATCGACAGTATCCACTTTCTGCGTTAGGAAAATGTGCGCACACGCGATCGCGATGCAGCCGCCGCTGCCAGTGCAGAGATCGAGAATATGCTGCGGCTCATCGACGATCAATCCAGCAAACTGCTGTGAAATAAGCTCACCGATTGGCGTCCGCGGCACCAATACGCGCTCATCAACAAAAAACTCCAACCCGAAAACCATGCCTTGTTGGTCAGGTAAGCTACTGGTAGAGGTTCATTAATGCGACGAATAACGTGCTCAACCACACGCTGGCGCTCCGATACCGTTAGACATGAGTCATACATATCTACAGGAGAATCAAGGGGAAAATACATGGTTGGCAGCACCAGTTGCAGCGCTTCATCCCACGGGTTATATCGGTGCCATGCTCATAATAGAGTTCGGCTGCGTTAAAACGACTTACCACCCAGCGCAATATGTCTTGCAAGGTATGAAGGTCTTTCACCACATCGTCGATGAAAATTTTATTCAAGTTAGTCCTTCACAGACCACCTGTCCGGAAATGCCGCTTAGTTTGCCATGAAGCCAACAACAAATCAGCAGATATCACCCCGCCCGCGCAGAAATCCTTTGCGTTGTCTGTCAATAGACTTTCCCCTTCTATTGTTTGGAAATTTCGGGTTTGCTATTTAGTTTGCCATGAAGCCAACAACAAATCAGCAGATATCACCCCGCCCGCGCAGAAATCCTTTGCGTTGTCTGTCAATAGACTTTCCCCTTCTATTGTTTGGAAATTTCGGGTTTGCTATTAAAAAGGTAGCGCAGGCAATATTACAGATTACACATGGGGTCCATGTTATTTATGGAAAATGCCGCATGAATTGATACCATAACGCCAGGTACTCCATCGGGAAGCAGATACGCCGACGTAATAAGGACCGTGAAAAACTCCACGGGTGAGAGAATGAATAAAAACATGCGTTAAGCACGCGTTTAATGATGGCGACGCCCAGCTATTCCGCGCCTCCGTGGCAGGGCACACCAAAACGCTGCGCCAGGATTCTATGTACACCCTCCCTAGCGCTATCAGGTAGAAGGGAAACTGCCGACGAGTAAGCATATTTTCAAACAGCAAATACCACTCTGACTAGCACAACATCCGGATGTATTAGCTCTCCATCAGGCACCCAAAAAGTTCGGCGGTGACACCGCACTATTGGTGTTGCTGGAACTGGATGCGGCGTACGATCGATAAAACGGGCACTGAACTGTCGCGTAATACACCCGGCTTGCGCATTGTTGCCTGACATTTGCGACGGCGCAAGCTCAGATCAGGATTCAAGCGCCAACTGTGTGTGATGAGCTGATTTGCCAGTCGAACACACCAGCCCCGACTGCATATCCAGAGTAAGGCGGGGCACCGTCCGAAAGTGGCAAACATTGGCGCACCGGTTTGCGGGCTGAGTTCCGCTACCAGATACCCTACCAAGGGTAGGTGCGAGACGATCAATACCGATTCGATCCCCTCACTGGCCAACGCCAGAAGGTAATCATTGACAAATGCGGCATCGCCACCCAACGTTAGCGATAGCAGGCAATCTTCAGGTAGGGAAAAGATATCACACAAGGTGGATAGCGTTTGCTGAGCGCGGACATAAAGACTCACCAAAAGTAATTACCACTTTCTGGTCATGTAGCCAGAAAGGCATCTGACGCGACTCTTCACAACACCGCGCGCACTGAGCAGGCGGAGCGCATCACTGGCTAAGTCAGATACTGCATCATCATGATGCATAATCAAAACTTGCATATAACACTGTTATAGTAAAACTTAGTTATATTATGCTGTTAATATATTATCCCCGATAAAGAAACCGCCATGTATACAAGGTCTGAACGGGGAACACGTACCATTTTATTGCAAATTTAATCGAAGCACAAACCGTTTTTTACCTTAGATGAGAAGCTGTAATCAACCGATTTTGGTAGGCCGCTAAGAGGTATGTCATACCTTACTTCATCACCAGAACACGCATTGTGATATGATCATATATACGAATCATCAGATTAAATAACGACCTTGTCACGATCGTATATGGCAACAAAATAAAAAAGCGAAAACAAGATTTTTGCCACCACGACACGACAAGGTTAAAAATCAGAGTAAAATCCATTAAAGCTAATCAAGTTAAAATTTAAAATTAACAACGAACGTAATTTGGCTTTTCATTTCTTTTTCCTTTTTATCAAATTCTTCACATTGTTAAAAAAGGAGAGGTATCTATCTTTATGAAGAGTGTTTTATGTAAGTTGTTATTAAATTTATTTAAAAGCTCACCATAACCTATTATTCAGTGCTGCTGGCAATAACAACAAAAACACTGATTGCACCTTTAGTTTCACTGTTTATACCCTAAATAATTCGGGTTGCAGGAAGGCGGCAAGTGAGGGGTTACTTGAGTAAGTAGTTCGGGTAAGTGAACACAGCCAACCCATCAGCAACGTGAAGTATAATAGGGATATATTACCTACCAGAGAAAGCGATGCCTTAAAAAGGGGATGAAAGTTTATGCCCTGCACGCTGCTCATTCATTCAATAACCTAATACATCATCAAACGTATTACTCACGTTTGATGTAAGTACCGATAAGCCTATCGTGCATTTCGGATTACGATTGAGGCGTTTCAATCGGTTGCACAGCGTGCAGATTTTTACG
>JBPETC010000098.1:0-7208 GCA_051710325.1 Symbiopectobacterium sp. | reverse complement strand
GCACGCTGTGCAACCGATTGAAACGCCTCAATCGTAATCCGAAATGCACGATAGGCTTATCGGTACTTACATCAAACGTGAGTATTACGTTTGATGATGTATTAGGTTATTGAATGAATGAAAAAATATTGCGTTTTAGACGTATAACCCTGTGATTTAACGTATAAGTAGACGAACAAACATTACTTTATATCTTTGTTTATATTACTTTATATTTTTGTTTATAAATAACAGAAACCGCTCGATATGGATACGTTAAATAATGCCACATGAAATAAGCTGCATGTGCGTATCGGTGCTCATTGCCTTTGGATTTGGCGTCAGCAGATAGGCATAGGTCTGATGATGTTCGCCAAGAAGTTCACCCGCGCCGCGAATCTCAAAATCATGGGTTGCCAGTGCAAAGCCTGCACCCAAATCCTCCAGTAACGCAAAAGAGGAAGTTTTGCACGCGCAGGAATGACGGAAGAATGAGAGGTATAATGTGGCCGAGCCGATAAAGATAAAAAAGATAAACCAGCCCGGCCTACAGATTATTGATGAGCGACGAAACCCACCGCGTCGTATACTTTCCTCAGCGTTGCAGTGGCTTTAAGGCGCGCTTTTTCAGCGCCGTCACGCATCACCTGTTGCAAGAAAGCTTCATCGTTACGGAAATGATGATAGCGCGCCTGCAACTCGGTTAGCATGCCGGAGACGGCTTCAGCGACTGCGCCCTTCAAATGGCCATACATTTGGCCTTTAAAGGCTTTTTCCAGTTCAGGAATCGGTTTTCCAGTAACCCCGGACAGAATATCCAGTAAGTTGGATACCCCCGCTTTGTTGGCAATGTCATAAAGCACCACTGGCGGCTCATCAGAATCCGTCACCGCACGTTTGATTTTTTTCACTACGACTTTCGGATCTTCCAGCAGTCCAATCACGTTATTGCGGTTGTCATCCGACTTGGACATTTTTTTGGTGAAGTCCAGCAGCGACATCACGCGCGCGCCGGATTTGGGAATAAACTGCTCTGGCACTTTGAAAACGTCACCGTAGAGCGCATTGAAGCGCTGAGCAATATCGCGGCTCAATTCCAGGTGCTGTTTCTGATCTTCACCCACCGGCACTTGATGGGTTTGATATAGCAGGATATCGGCTGCCATCAGCACCGGATAGTCAAACAAACCAGCAGTGATGTTGTCGGAATAACGCGCTGATTTGTCTTTGAACTGCGTCATGCGACTCAGTTCACCAAAGTAGGAATAGCAATTTAGCGCCCAGCTCAGTTGCGTATGCTCTGGCACATGAGACTGAACAAAGATGGTGCTTTTTTGCGGATCAATACCACAGGCTAGATAGAGCGCCAGCGTATCCAGCGTTGTTTTTCGCAACTGCTGAGGGTCCTGACGCACGGTGATGGCATGCAGGTCAACGATGCAGTATATGCAATCGTAATCATCCTGCATGTTCACCCACTGGCGTAATGCACCCATATAGTTACCAATGGTAAGTTCACCAGATGGCTGTGCGCCGCTAAAAACTATGGGCTTATTCATGCTGATGCTTCCTGATTTTTTGACGTAAGTGGCCCACACCAGGGGCAAAAGTTGTGAGAAGCGCTCAAGCACCACATTAGGTTGACTCAGGGCAATGGCTTCTCCGTAGCCATATCCATAAGTCATGCCCACGTTTGGGCAACCTGCGATTTGTGCCGCCTGAATATCGTTGCGCGAATCGCCGACAAACAACAATTCGGATGCTAGTAACCCCTGCTATGCCAATAGCATATAGAGCGGTGCAGGATATGGCTTTTCATTTTGACATCATCACCGCCGACAATCTGGCTAAACAACACAGCAATACCTCGCGTCTCCAGCAGCTGCGCGACAAAAGGCGTCGACTTGTTGGTGACCAGCGCCAGCGAGGTAATCCCACAGTCAACCAGTTGGGTAAGCGTGACGTGCACGTTGAGAAAGAGCATACTGCCGCTGTCTACCGTTTGCATAGTAGCGATCAAACAGTTTATGCGCCGTGCGGGTATCTTACGCCGTAGGCATCATTCCCGCCTAGCGCAACGCCCGCTCTACCAGCACATCAGCACCGTTACCGATCCAGGTAACAACGCGCTCTTTACCCAACGCAGGAAGATTAAGCGCTTGCAGCACAATATCAACGGCATACGCCAAACCTGGCGCGCTGTCTCGACCAGCGTACCATCCAGATCGAAAGCCAGCCCGCGAACCATACTGATGTCAGTCATGAGATACCTTATTCAATTCACTGCGCATGTTATCAATGACGGAGCGGTAATCGGCGGGGTGACCGAAAATAGCAGAGCCTGCCACGAACATATCAGCACCGGCTTGCGCAATCTGGGCAATGTTGTCGACTTTTACACCGCCATCCACTTCAAGTCGAATATCATAGCCGCTCTCATCTATGCGTTGGCGCACCTGATGCAGCTTATCTAACGTGCTGGGAATAAAAGATTGCCCGGCAAATCCAGGGTTGACCGACATCAACAGAATGATATCCAGCTTATCCATTACATAATCAAGGCAACTGAGCGGCGTCTCCGGGTTCAGCACTATCCCGGCTTTGCAGTCGTGATCCTTGATCAGTTGCAACGAGCGATCGACATGCTCGGAGGTTTCCGGATGTAAGGTGATAAAGCTGCCACCGGCTTCGGCGAAATCTGGAATAATACGGTCTACCGGTTTCACCATCAGATGCACATCGATAGGGGCGGTAATGCCATAGTTGCGCAGTGCTTTAAGTACCAACGGCCCGATAGTCAGATTGGGAACGTAGTGGTTATCCATGACATCGAAGTGAACCATATCGGCTCCGGCAGCCAACACACTAGCGGTATTTTCCCCTAACCGGGCAAAGTCGGCCGATAAGATGGACGGAGCGATTAAGAAAGGCTTCATTCGTATCTCTAAACAGTTTGTAGGATAACCAGCGCTATACGCGCATCGGGTATTTAACGTAGTGGCGCACCATAGAGCGCTAACAGCTCATTAACCTTGCTCCGCTCCATGATATTTCGACTAATGGTGCGTCTAGCCCTTACCACATACAGCGCTGCATCCTGATACCACGCTCGAGTCAGCTTGGTATCATGGTTGGATATCAATACGGGAATGGCACTCTCCACCGACAACCGATACGCCAACGTCGCCAGGCTCTGTTGATCGATTTTATTGAAATTATGCGTGTGATACGCCGTAAAATTCGCCGTTGCGGAAAGCGGAGCATAAGGAGGATCGCAATAGACCACTGCACCTTGCGTTGCTTTTAGCAAAGTCTGCTGATAGTGTTCACAGACAAAAGTGGCATTTCGCGTTTTGAGGGCGAACCAGCATAACTCCTCTTCGGGAAAATACGGTTTTTTGTAACGGCCAAATGGCACATTGAATTCACCCCGCATATTATAACGGCACAATCCATTATAACAATGGCGATTCAGATACAAAAACAGTACCGCACGACGATAAGGCACTGTACAAAGATTGAACTCATCACGCAACAGATAAAATATTTCCGCCACGTTATGCTCATCGGTGAACAGTTCGCGCGTGTCACGAATGAAATCGTCTGTTTGCGTCTTAATAATATCGTAGAGGTTGATGAGGTCACTGTTAATATCCGCCAGGATGTAACGGTCGTATTCCGTATTCAAAAACACTGAACCGGCCCCGACAAACGGCTCAATTAAAAAGTCTCCTTTAGGTAGATAACGGCGAATATCTTCTACCAGCGGATATTTCCCACCAGCCCATTTTAAAAAAGCACGCTTCTTCTTCATGCCGTCGTTAATTACTCATTACATTTTAGAGCCGCGGATTGTACTCTGTGTCAGACAGCACATCAGGGCTAAAATTGGTGTTACTTATTGGTGTTACTTATTCCAGTCCCTCTTTACCTGACGGATCGGCTTAACCCATGGTTTTTGTGCCTGCACGGTTGCAGGAAGCAATGACGCCGCCTGTTTCGCTTTCGCAGAAGAAGCGTAAACACCGTTCACTAATACATACCAGGGCTTACCGTCCCGCTTGGTTTCGTAAACCCAGGCATTGGGTAGCTTATGCTGTGTGGCGTAAGCTTTTAGTGTATCTGAACGTGATGCACTGCTCAATTGCAGTGTGAAATGGCTGGCGGGCGCATTCTGAATCGATCCCCCCTCCCCTGAAACCATCGCCTTGTTTCCAGAGGATGTCGGCTTGCCTAATGTCATTTGCACTTTTTGCGCTGTCGTTAGGGCTGATTTGCTCTGTGCGGCCTTATCCTGAACGTTTTTAGCATGTGCAGCCTTCTCCTGCGCCGTCTTCTCTGAGACGTGCGGCGGTTTTTTCTCTGAAGGAGACACCGCCTCAGGCGCAACCGGTAGAGTGGTTATCGGCGAGGAGCCTGACGTCACTCCTTGCGAGAAAGCGTTAATCTTCTCTTGCTGCGTCGAAAGCGTATCCGGCATGTTGCCCGGCAACTCAACACACTGCTGCCCGGCAGGCAAAGGCGTGACTTGTGCTCGTGTTGGTGAGCTTGCGACTGGCGGAGCCTTAAAAGTTTGCGGCTGACCTGGCATGGTAGCGTTTCCTGATGCGGCGTCCCCTTGAACGGGAATCCCCTGCCTCATCGAGGATAAATCGATACTCTCCGATGCTGCCGTTGGCGCGACTTCCGCCGGTTTAGACGGCGATTGCAAGGCTGAGCCTACGCCGATGATCAACAATACCAGCACTACGATTCCGATACCAATCATCAAATGTTGATGAGAGAGCGCTAACTGTGGCGCAGAAAGATGGGGACTGTGTTGCTGACATTGTGGTCGCCGATCGCTGATATCCGGCTTTAAGGTATCTTCTGGTTTAAATTCGTTCATTTAAATCCCTCCCCTCTAACTATAAAAACACTTACGCGCTGCGCGGTAAGCGAATCAAATTGTTAAATTGCAATATATTATTTTCTGTTAACCATAAATCATCAGCGTGAATATGTCTGCAAATACCAGAAAACTACATTCACGCCCGACAATCAGCGATCGACGCCAACACAATATCGTGTGATACGCCACCACGCACTACCGAGCGTCCAAGCGCGGTAGGTAACACCAGGCGTAGCTCGCCCGCTTGTACTTTTTTATCACGCATCATATGGGAAAGATAAGATTCTGGTGACATCGCATCCGGGCCCTGAATAGGCAACCCTGCACGCTCGAGCAATGCGCGAATACGATCGATGTCCGACACGTTGAACTGGCCTAATCTTCTTGCCGCGTGCGCGGCCATCATCATGCCCGCCGCCACCGCTTCACCGTGTAACCAGTTGCCATATCCCATTTCAGCTTCGATAGCATGACCATATGTATGACCCAGGTTAAGCAGCGCACGCATCCCGCTTTCGCGTTCATCCGCAGCCACCACTTCGGCTTTCAGTTCACAGCAACGGCGAATGCAGTAAGATAGTGCCGCAGGTTCCAGCGCACGGACAGCGTCAAGATTGTTCTCCAACCAAACGAAGAAATCGCCATCAAGAATAATCCCATATTTGATAACCTCTGCCAGGCCGGAAGAAAACTCCTGGGCCGGTAAAGTGCGAAGACAATCCAAATCGATAACTACAGAAGCAGGCTGATAGAACGCGCCAATCATATTTTTACCGAGCGAATGATTGACCGCCGTCTTCCCGCCGACAGAGGAGTCAACCTGAGATAATAGCGTTGTGGGTACTTGAATAAAGCGTACGCCACGCTGATAGCTGGCAGTAGCAAAGCCCGCCAGATCGCCAATCACACCACCACCCAGAGCAACGATCGTTGTGTCCCGACCATGGGGTTTTTGCAGCAATGCGGTAAAGACGTCGTTCAATACCGTTAACGATTTATACTGCTCGCCGTCTGGCAATATAACGTGGTCGACTTTTATGCCAGCCTGTTCCAGCACACAGCTCACCGCCTCAAGATAGAGCGGAGCCAGCGTCTGGTTGGTCACCAACATCACCTGTTCGCCCGCGGTTAGTGGCATAAAAGAAGCCGGATCAGCAAACAATCCAGCAGCTATCGTAATGGGATAACTGAGTTCCCCTAATGTTACGGAAATTCTTTCCATGCGCTTGGCTCACCCGCTTGGCCCTGGAGTTCAAGGCGATGTTGTTACTCAGTTGCCATCCAACATACAGATAATCTGGTTGGCAACCACCTTGGCGCTCTGCTCATCCGTGCGAATGGTGACATCAGCAATTTCTTCATACAGCGGGTTACGCTCTCTTGCTAACGCCTCCAACACTTCGCGCGGCGGATCCTCTACCTGAAGCAAAGGACGCTTTTTGTCACGCTGCGTGCGCGCCAACTGTTTTTCAATGGTGGTTTCCAAATAGACCACAACACCACGCGCAGATAGGCGATTACGTGTCTCGCGTGATTTTATCGAGCCACCTCCGGTAGCCAATACGATACCCTGTTTTTCTGTCAATTCGTTGATAACTTTTTCTTCGCGTTCGCGAAAACCTTCTTCGCCTTCGAGATCAAAAACCCAGCCCACATCAGCCCCGGTGCGTCGCTCAATTTCTTGATCGGAGTCGAAAAACTCCATATTAAGTTGCTGGGCTAACTGACGGCCAACAGTGCTTTTTCCGGCACCCATAGGCCCAACCAGAAAGATATTGCGTTTCTCTGCCATGTTTTTTGGTGTTACTAAGACTATTCGTTAATGATAACCCGCCCCGCCAATTAACCCAGCGGCGGGACCTAAACTGAAACCTCATGAACGATAGTTCGAGAATCAGACAGAAAATTATCTCAATACTCAGGGGTGTTTGGCAACCGAATAAAATATCTCGCCCCGGGACAAACAGCAAAAAGCGTATTAATTACTCATATTCCGGTAAGATAATTCCGCTTCGACAGACCGAAGCGCTCAATGGGCTAACCTCGTATGCTAAATCCAGCGCAGCGTCAAACTAAGAAAGCGGAAACTAGTAAAACGTGGATCGCCGAGCACACCGTTATACTCGTCTTACGACGAAGCGTTGACCAATGTCAGAATGATAAAAATCACCAGCTCACGCCGCTTACGCTCAGTTCTTTGATGTTGAAACAGTCGATCATTCATTCAATAACCTAATACATCATCAAACGTAATACTCACGTTTGATGTAAGTACCGATAAGCCTATCGTGCATTTCGGATTACGATTGAGGCGTTTCAATCGGTTGCACAGCGTGCA
>JBPETC010000097.1:0-7317 GCA_051710325.1 Symbiopectobacterium sp. | reverse complement strand
TACATGATTGACAACGGTAACGGCTGATGGGCAGCACTTCTGCCATAACTGTGTTTTTTTACAGAGACTGTCTGTTCACAAAACGGACATCTTACATCAACTGTAGCCACAGTATCTCCACATCCAAAACAGGAGGGTTTATACTGTGATTAATTTATTGGATGATTGATCGCACCTGGAAGTATTGCCTGAGGGCATTTTGCATACGCCTTTGGAGCAGATGGGGAAAACTGTTTTGGCAGGTTGGCTCCTTTCGTTCAGCAAATGCAGAACAACTGGGTGAAGACCGTATCGGATATTCGCGGTGGTGCAGAAGAAATTTATCGTAGCGCCGGGGAAAAAATTGCGTCTGGCAATACCGATCTTTCATCGCGTACTAAAGAGCAGAAAGGCATCAGCGTTAGAGCAAACTGCTGCCAGCATGGAGCAGTTGAACGCAGTGGTTAAACAAAATGGGGATAACGCCAATCAGGCCAGTTCTGATCATGAAGAACGCTTCGCAGACTGCAAATGAAGGCGGTGATATCGTTAACGGTGTGATCAAAACCATGAACATGATCAGAAGCAGCTCGCAAAAAATTGCTTATATCATTTCCGTGATTAACGGCATTGCCTTCCATACCAACATCTTGGCGCTGAACGCAGCCGTTGAAGCCGCACGCGCAGGCGAATAAGGTTGAAAAGTTTCGCCGTAGTGTGGCAGGAGAGATGCGTAACCCTGATCCAGCGCAGCGCTCAGGCGGTGAAAGAAATCGAAACGCTGATCGATGAATCCGTCAATAATGTCAAAATTGTCTCGGATCAGGTAGCGATGGTAAGTAGCGCAATGGAGAATATCGTCAAAGCGGTAACTAGTATAACAGACACCATGGATGAGTATAACAGACACCATGGATGAGTATAACAGACACCATGGATGAGATTGCTTCTGCATCGAGCGAACAGAGCAAAGGGATTAGCCAGGTAGCGCAGGCCGTGGTGGAAATGGATAGCCTGACACAGCAGAACGCGGCGTTAGTTAAACAATCGGCTTCCGCTTCTGCTTCGCTTGAAGAGCAGGAACGTTATCTCAACCAGATCGTTTCTATCTTCTAATTGGAGACAGTGGATAAGTTCCAAAAGCTTTAGCGGTACGCAAACCGGTAGCTACCAGTCTAGTGCCGGTACCTAGCTGCGCAAAAACCTGCCCAAAAGCGAAAGGAAATTGGGAAACGTTTTAAACGCAGCCGTTCGAAGTAAAAAAGTAACAAGAAATAGAGTGCTAGCCCGTCGTCCTCGATTGGAATGACAAACTTGCATTCGTCGTCCTCGGCGAATGTCAGGGATCTCTGTCAGAAAGAACGCGTTTCCCTTGTGCGAGATTCCTGCCTTCGCAGGAATGACGATGATGGGCGGGGATTACTGCGAGTAGGCGGAAGTGACTATTTTAGATAGGTTTGTCACCAAAATAAAACCCCTGATTCAGGGGTTTTATTATTTGCGTAGAAAAAGATTATTCGACGCGCAGAATGCGGCAGGTGTTGGTGGTGCCTATCGTACTCATGACGTCGCCTTGAGTGACGATAACCAGATCCCCGGACACCAGGAATCCTTTGTCACGTAAACGAATAACCGCATCGTTAGCTGCGACAACACCGTCGGTGTAACTGTCAAAATGTACTGGTGTAACACCACGGTAAAGCGCCGTGAGATTCAAGGTGTGCTCATGACGAGACATGGCAAAAATGGGCAAACCAGAACTGATACGAGACATCATCAGCGCGGTACGGCCAGACTCGGTCATGGCAATAATGGCGGTAATGCCTTTCAGGTGATTCGCGGCATACATTGTGGACATGGCAATCGATTCTTCAATGTTATCGAATTGTACATCCAGACGGTGTTTAGAAACATTAATGCTCGGGATTTTTTCCGCGCCGAGACACACACTGGCCATCGCTGCAACGGTCGCTGCCGGGTACTGGCCGGCAGCGGTTTCTGCTGACAGCATTACGGCATCGGTGCCATCCAACACGGCGTTGGCAACATCCATGACTTCGGCACGAGTCGGCATTGGGTTGGTGATCATGGACTCCATCATCTGGGTTGCAGTGATCACTGCACGGTTCAATTGACGTGCACGACGAATCAGTTTCTTCTGAATACCGACCAGTTCCGGATCACCAATTTCAACCCCCAGATCGCCACGTGCCACCATTACCACATCGGAGGCCAGAATTATGTCATCCATGGCTTCGTTTGTCGCAACTGCTTCCGCACGTTCTACTTTGGAAACGATCTTCGCTTGGCTGCCGGCATCGCGTGCCAGTCGGCGTGCGTAATTGAGGTCTTCGCCGCAGCGAGGGAAAGATACCGCCAGATAATCGACGCCAATTTTGGCCGCTGTAATGATATCGGCTTTATCTTTCTCGGTTAAGGATGAGGCAGACAAACCGCCACCGAGCTTATTAATCCCTTTGTTGTTGGACAGAGGGCCTCCAACGGTCACTTCGGTAAACACCTTCATCCCCTCTACAAGCAATACTTTTAACTGTACGCGTCCATCGTCAAGTAATAAGATGTCACCCGGCACCACATCGGCTGACAATCCTTTGTAGTCGATGCTCACTTTTTCTTTATCGCCTTCACTTTTGCCCAGGTTGGCGTCCAGCAAGAATTTATCGCCAACGTTCAGGAAAACTTTGCCTTCCTTGAAGGTTGAAACACGAATTTTTGGCCCCTGGAGGTCGCCCAGAATTGCCACATGGCGGCCCAGTTTTGCTGCGATTTCCCGCACTTTGTCCGCACTCAGTTGATGATCTTCAGGCGTACCGTGCGAAAAATTCAGGCGGACTACGTTAGCGCCTGCGGCAATGACCTTTTCTAGATTATTGTCGCGGTCGGTAGCTGGCCCCAGCGTAGTAACGATTTTGGTTCTTCTGAGCCGTCTGGACATGTATAACTCCGTTGACTTGTGAAGTAATGTGAAGTAAGTAATGCCGAACCGCGCTCTCGCATCAGATAAAACGCAAACGCGGCCCGCATACGTGGTTAAGTTCGGGTGGCTGTACAGGCAATGGTCATGTATAGCAGCCATTACTCCTTAAGGATAGCCAACCCTTTCCCTTGTTATGGTTATCGTGTCGGATAAATCGTTAAATACAAACGCATTATGCCAACAAAAACAATATGTTAATAAAAACCTATTTATATAAACACAAAATTATAAAACAAGTGTTTGGTGCTCGTTACTGTAGGAACCCCAAAACGGTCACTTTTGTCAAAGTGTGACTCCCGTAAGGCATCCTTGATGCGCTTAAGGTTATCCCTGAATTTGGCACTGCGACGCAGTGTAAAGCCGGTCGCCAATACGTCAATCAGCGTTAACTGCGCGATACGGGACACCATTGGTGTATAAACATCCGTATCTTCCGGCATATCGACGCACAGCGTCAAAGACGCTTAATGGGCGAGGGCTTGGTATCTGACGTGATGGCGATAACCGTTGAATCGTTTTCCCGCGCTAACTGGGCCACTTCAACCAGACTTTTGGTCCTGTCGGTATGGGAAATAAGCACCATAACGTCCCCATCGCTGGAGTTCATGCAACTCATGCGCTGCATAACAATGTCATCAAAGTAAACGACAGGAATATTAAAGCTGAAGAATTTATTCATCGCATCGTGCGCCACGGCGGCAAAAGCACCAAAAGCCGAAAAATGAAATTTTCTTGGCCTGTGTCAACAGATCGACAGTGCAATTGACCGCGGTGGTGTCCAGATTCGATTTGGCGTGCTCCCCAGAGGCCTGCCATGGTGGATTCAAAAATTTTGCTGGTATAGGAAGCGACACTGTCATCTTCAATCGACGTTACGGTTAACATACGGCGTGCCATTGGCAATACTTTGCGCCAGATGAAGTTTGAAATCGGGAAAGACTTTGGTTTCCAAACGGCGGCAAAAAACGGTTGACGGTAGGCTTACTGACCTACGCCATCCACTCCAGTATTACCATACTGGAGTGGATGGCGATATGTGGTGCTGCTAAAATAACCTCTGCCACTTTTCGTTCTGATTTACTGAGGAGAGTTCAATATGGATCAGAATTTTGTCCAACATGTTCATATAATGAGACCATGTGCGGTTTTATCGATTTCAACCAGAGGGAAACCGATGCAGAATTCATGGGAATATACCACGCCCTATGTCGGGTTGGCAGGGAAAACTGCGTAAGGCTGCGCATTTTTTCTGAGAACATGACGTGTATCTAACTTTCAAAAAAGTAACAGACTGTCAGAAAGACAAGATAGAAAATTTCTCTTTTGGAGGAAAGCGCCTAAACCGTTTTAGTCATTCATACAGTGAATTTTTCATCATTACGTGATGCATATTTTATGAAACTTATATAACATTTGTTGACGGGTTTACGAATCCTAGTCAAAAAGAGTGCATTATTGCTGTAATAAAATTACAGAATCCTGAAATGAGGAGATGAACATGGCGGTCACCTCAACAATCCAGACGTGTGATCTGGTTATTTTCGCCGCGAAAGGCGATTTGGAGCGCCGAAAATTGCTGCTGTCTCTGTATCAATTGGGAAAAGCCGCTCACATTCACCCGGACACCCGCATCATCGGCGTGAGATGAGTGCAGAGTGGGATAAGGAAAATATGTCAGCGTAGTCCGCGAAAACATTAGACACCTTTATGAAGGTGTCCCTCGATAAGGGACTGTGGCAAAGGCTGAGTTGTCGGCTGGATTTTTGCAATCTCGATGTATAGGATACTGCCGGTTTCAGACGTCTGAGCAAAATGCTAGTTCAAAAGAAACGTACCAGTATCAACTATTTTGCTATGCTGCCCAACACTTTCGGCGCAATTTATTTCGGGTTTGGCAAAGCGGGCTTAAGACTTAACAAGTCGTCATCGCGCGTGTTTATGAAAAACCGTTGGGTTCGGATCTGGCTTCTTCTTGCGAGATCAACAACCAGGTAGCCGAATATTTCGACGAGTGTCAGGTGTACCGCATCGACCATTATCTGAGCAAAGAGACAGTACTCAACTTGCTAGCACTGCATTTTACCAACTCACTGTTCTCTGCCAACTGGTGATCACCGCATCATCGATCATGTGCAGATCACTATTGCGGAAGAAGTCAGCGTTGAAGGGCGTTGGGGCTATTTCGCACAGACTGGACAGATGCGAGACATGATCCAGAACCATCTATTGCAGATTGTGACCATGATCTGCTATTTCCCTATGGTCTGATCTAAGCACCGACCGGATTCGTGACGCAAAAGTTAAGGTGTTGTGTTCACTGCTCCGCATCGATCGTCCCAATGTGCATGAAACCACGGTGCGTGGCCAGTATACCAGCGACTTTGTTCAGGGCCATAAAGTGCCTGGCTATCTGGAAGAAGGGGCGCCAACAAAAGCAGCAACACCGAGACGTTTGTTGCGATTCGCGTGGATATTGACGACTGGCGTTAGGCGGTGTGCCGTTCTAACTGCGCACCGGCAAGCGTTTGCCAAACAAATTTTCGGAAGTGGTGGTGTATTATTTCAAAAACCTGGCGTTGAACCTGTTCCACAATTCTTACCAGCAACTTCCGCAGAATAAATTGATCATCCGCTTACGCAGCCCAATTAAAGGCATTGAAATTCAAATTTTGAACAAAATTCCCGGGATGGAACATAAACACCGTCTGCAAACCGTGAGGCTGGACTTGAGCTTCTGGGAAACCTTTAATCAGCAGCATTTGGCCGATACCTACGAAAACATCTGTTGCTGGAAACCATGCGCGGTATTCAGGCCCTATTCGTGCGTCGTGATGAGACGGAAGAGGCCTGGAAATAGGTGGATTCCATCATGGAAGCCTCCTGGGCGATGGACAACGATGGGCCGAAACCGTATCAAGCAGGCAGCTGATGGCCGGTAGCCTTTATTTTCATGATCACCCAGGGATATAGAGCCATCCTGGAACGAAGTGGAATAAGCGATTGGCACTTCTGCCGTGCGTGGCTACATGCGGCAGTGCCCGGTAATCGATTGAATTTTTGTTTGTAATGTTTGGCTAAAACTCGGTGCGGTCGAACGCCTGCTTTTGACAGATCCCTGTGGCAGGGACGTGCTATATGACTAATGATGCCTCCTGGCATGGCAGGAGATGATGACGAATGAAAAACTGGAAAACGCGCGCAGAGCAAATTTTAACCATGAGTCCTATGGTTCCAGTAATTATAGTGAACAAACTGGAGCACGCGGTGCCGATGGCAAAACCCTGGTAGCGGGTGGCGCTCGCGTTCTGGAAGTCACGTTGCGTACCGACTGCGCAGTAGACGCGATCCGTGCCATTGCCAAAGAAGTACCTGACGCGATCGTCCGGTACTGGCACAGTAACCAATCCGTAGCAATTGGCAGATGTGATTGCTGCTTGGCGCACAGTTCGCCATTAGCCCAGGCTTGACGGAGCCGTTGCTGAAAGCTGCCGTGGAAGGCCCGATTGCGTTGATTCCGGGTATCATCACCAGTTCTGAATTGATACTGGGTATGGACTACGATTTTCGTGAGTTCAAATTCTTCCCGGCGTAAGCGAACGGCGGAGTAAAAGTGCTGCAAGAGATTGCAGGTCCGTTCTCCCAGCTCCGTTTCTGCCCGACTGGCGGTATCTCATTGAAAACTACCGCGACTATCTGGCACTGAAAGCGTGCTGTGCGTGGGTGGCTCCTGGCTGGTGCCAAACGATGCGCTGGAAAGCGGCGATTACGCGCGCATTACCGAACTAGCGCACGAAGCGGTTATTACAGGCGCTACAGCCTAAAACGCAGTTACTACAAAAAAGCCACGCAATGCGTGGCTTTTTTAGGGGAGGCGGTTATCCCGTTATTTTTACTGCATTGGCGACTGAGACTGCCAATCCAGTATTTATAGCTCTGCTGCGGCGAACCCTATCGATATTATCAGCCTAGGCCAGCCGCATGCCAATTTGGGCGCTTACCTTCTATATTCTTTGGCAAACAGCCGAATTTGCGTACCGGGGCGCAGAGCATATTCTAATCCATTGTAGCTGACGTTCTCACTAACTTAGGAAAGATAACGGAAGAAGCGGTAGGTCCACAGCAGGTCCATAGCGGCATGTCCATATTGACGTATTTCACCGACAGGCAAACCTAAAAAAGCGCGTAGGTCGTGTATTCAATGAGTTGATACTTATAGTGACACACTGAATTTATGCCACTTAAACAGAGGTGATATACTCACCTCAGGACAACACAGGTGCCCCAAATGAAAAAAAAGAAATTTCAGTGCAGAGTTTAAACGTGAATCCGCCCCAGTTGGT
>JBPETC010000096.1:0-7345 GCA_051710325.1 Symbiopectobacterium sp. | reverse complement strand
TATTCAGGCAGACAAAAGTGAAGCCAACTATCCGGATAACGCCCGTTTCCTGGGTAACGTCAACGTTGAGAAAGGCAACAGTCGCTTGCAGGCCGATCAGGTGGAACTGCGCCAGAGCGGCACTGACGCCACCGGTGCCCCGGTGCGCACCATTACCGCCACTGGCAATGTCAATTATGATGACAACCTAGTCATCCTGAAAGGCCTCAAAGCCTGGTATAACCTGAATACGCAAGATACCGACGTGTTTCAGGGAGACTACCAAATGGTAGACCGTCAGGGGCGTGGCGATGCCGATAAAATACAAATGCGCGATGACAATCGCTACACCATTCTGGAAAACGGTTCCTTCACTACTTGCCTTCCGGGAGATGATAGCTGGAGTGTCGTGGGTTCGGAAGTGATCCATAGCAGGGATGAGCAATTTGCTGAAATTTGGAATGCGAGCGTAAAAATTGGCGACGTCCCGGTCTTCTATAGCCCTTATCTGCAACTGCCCGTGGGTGACAAACGCCGCTCCGGCTTTTTGACTTCCAACGCCAGCTACAGTGGCAGCAGCGGCTTTGAAATGATCATGCCCTACTACTGGAATATCGCCCCCAACATGGATGCGACCATTACGCCGCACGTCCTGACCAAGCGCGGCGTACAGTTGCAAAACGAGTTCCGTTATCTTGCCATACCGGGCACCGGTACTGTGCAGTTGGACTGGCTGCCGAATGACAGAGCCTATCATCGTGACAATGAAGACGATAAAGATACGCGCTGGCTTCTTCACTGGCAGCACGACGGTATCATGGATCAGGTGTGGCGCTTTAACAGCGATTACACCAAGGTCAGCGATATCAGCTATTTCAAGGATCTCAATTCTTCTTACGGCTCCACGACCAGCGGCTACGTGAACCAAAAATTCAGCGTTGGCTATGCTAACCAGGATTGGGATGCTACGTTATCCAATAAACAGTTCCAATTGCTGGCGGCTAACACCAACAATGATGTTTACCGCGCCGAGCCCCAACTCGACCTCCACTACTATCGAGTGGATATCGGCCCGTTCGATATGCATCTTTATGGGCAAGCGGTAAAATTTACTGACATGAACAACAACCGCCCAGAAGCGATGCGTTTTCATGCTGAGTCAACGGTCAGTCTGCCATTGACCAACCGATGGGGTAGCTTGAACACCGAAGCGAAGCTAATGGCAACCCATTATCAACAAACCGATCTGGAACGCTTCCATACCTATCCCAATGCGCAAATTAGCAACATCAAGCGTGATTCGCTGAAGGATTCGGTCAATCGCGTTTTGCCGCAGTACAAAGTTGACGGCAAACTAATGTTTGAACGTGAAATGGATTCGTCCAACGCCTTTACCCAAACGATGGAACCGCGCGTACAGTACCTACATGTGCCTTACCGCGATCAAAGCAGCATTTACACCTATGATTCTACGCTGCTGCAAAACGACTACACCGGCCTGTTCCGTGACCGCAGTTACAGCGGGCTGGACCGCATCGCGTCAGCCAATCAGGTTGCGACCGGTTTGACCACCCGCGTTTATGATCAAAATCTGGTGGAACGTTTTAATGCTTCCGTCGGTCAAATTTATTACTTCGATCGGCCAAGAACCGGGGATAGCACAACGGTAATGGATAAAAACGACGATAGCGGCAGTCTGGTATGGGCCGGTAGCAGCTATTGGCAGATTAACGATCTGTGGGGCATGCGCGGCGGTTTACAATATGACACGCGCCTCGAGAGCATTTCGCAGGGCAGCGCGATGCTGGAATATCGCCAGAATAACGAGACATTGGTGCAGCTGAACTACCGCTATGCCAGCAGGCAATATATTCAAAACTCCGTACAGAATCTATTGGCAAGTCGGGCGTATCAGCAAGGCATTTCGCAAGTAGGGCTCACCGCAGCCTGGCCGATTGCCGACCGTTGGTCCGTGGTTGGTGCGTATTACTACGCCATCAAAGCGAATCAAACCGTTAACCAGAGTATCGGCTTTCAATACAACACCTGCTGCTGGGCCGTCAATATTGGGTACGAGCGGAAAATTACCGACTGGAATAGCAATCGGCGATCCAGTGAGTATGACAACAAGTTCTCGATCAACATCGAGCTGCGGGGTTTAAGCAGCAATGAAACACTAGATGCGCAAAAAATGCTGCGCTCAGGTATTCTGCCTTATCAGCACGCATTCTGATGCGGCCATGCGTGCGTGGAATGAACGGTAACACATCAACTTTTTTAATCCACCTTGCGAGTGAAACTAACGGGAAAGGTATGAAGAACTGGAAAACGCTTATCCTCGGGCTGACCCTCAGCGCCAATGCAGCTTTTGCTGCGCCACAGATTATTGATAAAGTCGCCGCCGTCGTGGACAACAGCGTCGTGCTTGAAAGTGATATCAGCACACTTTTACAGTCCGTGAAGATGAATGCGCAGCAAGCGGGACAACAGTTACCGGATGAGAATACGTTGCGCCACCAGATCCTCGATCGTCTGATTATGGATAACATCATTTTGCAAATTGCAAAAAAAATGAATATTCAAATTAGTGATGCGCAGTTGGATCAGGCCATCAACAACATTGCGGCACAAAACCGCATGACGCTTGACCAGCTAAAAAGTCAGTTGGCTTATGAGAATCTGACCTACAGCGCCTATCGCAACCAGATTCGTAAAGAGATGACCATTGCCGAAGTCCGTAATAACGAAGTGCGTCGCCGCATCACTGTCCTACCGCAGGAAGTTAACGCGCTAGCGAAACAGATCGCTAACCAAACCGGTGAAAACGCTGAACTGAACCTGAGCCATATTCTGATTCCTTTGGGAGAAAACCAGTCGCAGAAGCAGGTGGACGATGCAGAAAACCTAGCTAATTCATTGGTACAACACCTGAAAAGTGGAGCCGACTTCGCAAAGCTGGCGATCGCACACTCGGCGGATTCGCAGGCGTTGAAAGGCGGCGAAATGGGCTGGGGTAAACTTCAGGAGATCCCCTCTCTGTTCGCTGAACGCCTGATGCAAGCCCAAAAAGGCCATGTGGTCGGCCCGATTCGTTCGGGCGTAGGTTTTCATATTTTGCGCGTTAACGATATTCGTGGCGGTGATAAATCCGTTTCCGTTACTGAGGTGCATGCACGTCATATCTTGTTGAAACCGTCTGTCGTGATGAACGATAGTCAGGCACAGGCAAAACTGGAGGAAGTGGCACAGCAGATCAAACAGGGAACGACTGATTTTGCGGCTCAGGCAAAACAGCTTTCACAAGATCCCGGCTCAGCCAATCAGTGCGGCGATATGGGATGGGTAACGCCAGATATGTACGATCCGTCATTTCGCGATGCGCTAATGGAACTGCGCAAAGGGGAAATCAGCGCCCCAGTCCACTCCTCCTTTGGTTGGCACTTGATTCAACTGTTAGATACGCGTCAGGTCGACAAAACCGACGCAGCGCAGAAAGATCGTGCTTACCGCATACTGTTTAACCGTAAATTCTTTGAAGAGGCGCAAACCTGGATGCAGGAACAACGTGCAGGCGCTTACGTGAAGATCGTCAACGGCAGCGATAGCTGATCAGCACAATGACCGCAACCACGTCTCGTATCGTCACCACGCCCGGCGAACCCACTGGGATTGGTTCGGACCTCATCATTCAACTGGCCCAGCGTGACTGGCCGGTAGAACTGGTGGTGTGCGCCGACCCGGCGTTGTTGCGCAGTCGAGCAACGCTGCTAAGTCTGTCACTAATGTTGCGAGACTACCGACCCGGTACTCCTGCAAGCGCGCAATGTGCAGGTTCGATGACTATATTACCGGTTGCATTATCCACAGACTCTTCCCCCGGTGAGCTTAATATCGATAACGGTCTGTACCTAGTAAACACGCTGGCTCGCACCTGTGATGGTTGCCTGAATGGAGAATTTGCTACGCTCGTGACCGGACCTGTACATAAAGGCATCATCAACGATGCTGGTGTGCCTTTTAGCGGACACAAAGAGTTTTTCGCCGATCGCAGTGGCTGCGAAAAAGTGCTTATGATGCTGGGCGACCGAGGAACTGCGCGTCGCGCTCGCGACCACGCGCCTGCCGCTGGCCGACGTTTCCCGTGCCATTACCCTCAACAGTTTGCATGAGGTGATTGCGATTTTGCAGCGCAATCTCCAGCAGAAGTTTGGGCTGGCCCGGCCATGCATTTACGTGTATGGACTCAATCCCCATACTGGCGAAGGCGGACATATGGGGCGCGAGGAGTTGGATATCATCATTCCTGTGCTGGATGAACTATGCGCGCAGGGGATAAATCTGGTGGGCCCGTTGCCTGCAGATACGCTATTCCAACCCAAATACCTGAAAGAAGCAGACACCGTACTGGCGATGTATCACGATCAAGGGCTATCGATATTGAAATACCAGGGATTTGGTCGAGCGGTTAACATTACGCTAGGTTTATCCTTTATCCGAACCTCTGTCGATCACGGCACTGCGCTCTCCCTCGCGGAAACGAGTGACGCAGAACCAGGCAGCTTTATCACGGCATTGCAGCTTGCCATCAACATGACTCAACACTATAACGAAACATCGTAATGAATAATCGCGTCCATCAAGGCCACTTTGCCCGTAAGCGTTTCGGGCAGAATTTTTTAAACGATCAGTTCGTGATCGAGAGTGTTGTCTCCTCAATTCATCCCCAGGCAGATCACGCTATGGTGGAGATCGGTCCCGGCCTCGGCGCATTAACGCTGCCAGTTTCCGAGCACCTTACTCGGTTTACTGTTGTTGAACTGGACCGCGATCTGGCGGATCGATTAATGGTGCATCCGCAACTCAAAGATAAACTTACCGTTATTCACCAAGATGCCATGACGGTGAATTTCGCCGATCTGTCGCAACAGATTGGTCAGCCCTTACGCGTTTTTGGCAACTTACCCTACAACATATCAACGCCGTTGATGTTCCATCTGTTTAGCTATACTCATGCTATTCGCGATATGCATTTTATGTTGCAAAAAGAAGTAGTAAACCGCATTATCGCTGGCCAAAACAGCAAAGCCTATGGCCGGTTAAGCGTGATGGCACAATACTACTGCCAGGTGATTCCGGTGCTCGAAGTGCCACCTACCGCTTTTACGCCACCGCCAGAGGTCGATTCTGCTGTCGTACGTCTTGTTCCTCATCCCGTACAGCCTTATCCTATTGCTGATGTTCGCGTGCTGAGCCGTATTATTACAACCGCATTTAAGCAGCGCCGCAAAACATTGCGCAACAGCTTAGGTAATGTGTTCAGTGTTGAGCAGCTTATCGCGTTAGAGATTGATCCCGATGCCCGTGCGGAAAATGTCTCTGTAGAGCAATACTGCCGGCTGGCCCAACTGGCTGTCTGAGCATCCGCCAACGCAGGAATAACTGGAAGTGTCGCGATGATTAATACGCCCCGTGTTTGTGTTCAGGTTCAGAGTTTTTATGTTGAAGCGCAGTCCGAGCCCGATGAGAGCCGCTTTGTCTTTGCTTATACCATCACAATCCGAAATCTGGGGCGTAATCCTGTCCAACTTATTAGGCGCTACTGGATGATCACCAATGCCAACGGGCGTCAAACGGAAGTTCAAGGCGAAGGCGTGATCGGAGAACAACCTGTGATCGAACCTGGCAGTGAATTTCAATACACTAGTGGTACGGTGCTGGAAACACCTCTTGGCACGATGGAAGGCCATTACCACCTGATCGATCATCAGGGCGATTCCTTTCAGGTTCCTATTTCTGTTTTTCGTTTAGCGATCCCCTCACTGATACATTGATAATGTCTACCTACTTAATTGGCGATGTACATGGCTGCTTTGACGAGCTAATGGCGCTGTTGGCACAGGTTTCTTTCAATCCAGCGCACGACAGGCTGTGGTTTACCGGCGATTTGGTGGCACGCGGTCCTGCCTCATTGAAGGTGCTGCGTTATGTGCGTTCATTAGGCCATGCCGCACAGATGGTGCTGGGCAACCACGATCTTCATTTGTTGGCGGTTTACGCTGGTATTAGCAGAAACAAGCCAAAAGATCGTCTCAACGATCTGCTGAACGCATGGGATGTTGATACCCTGATCAACTGGCTGCGTCGCCAACCGGTGATACTTGTCGACGACGATCTTAAAGTGGTGATGGCCCATGCCGGTGTAACGCCGCAGTGGGATCTGGAGACCGCGCAACTGTGTGCACGTGAAGTAGAAGCCATACTCAGCAGTGACAGCTATCCGCTGTTTTTGGACGCGATGTACGGTGATATGCCCAATCATTGGAGCCCTGAGCTGAGTGGTTTAGCGCGTCTGCGCTTTAGCACAAACGTATTTACCCGCATGCGTTACTGCTTCTCCGGCGGACAGCTAGACATGATATGCAAAGAGGCTCCTTCACAGGCACCTTCGCTGCTCAAGCCGTGGTTTTACTTGCCCAGTCCTGTCGTAGAAGGGAATGCAGAAACGCCAGGCTATGCCATTGCATTCGGCCACTGGGCCTCTCTGGAAGGAAAAGGAACATCAGATAACATTCATGCGTTGGACACGGGATGCTGCTGGGGAAGCGAACTAACGATGTTGCGCTGGGAGGATAAACAGCTCTTTACTCAGCCGTCATTGGCACAAGGCATTGTAGTTGTCGGCGCAAAATAAGCAAAAACGCGCGGCCTGATTGCGCCGCGCATAGTTTATCCGGTTAACGCCGTTCGAGAATCTCAAAGCAATAGCTGTGCGAATTCTTTTCATCCGCATAATGAAACTCGCTGAACACTGATGACCACGCATCCGGTTCGTACTCCGGAAAATGGGTATTCCCTTCCACTTCTGCGTTAATATGCGTCAGATACAGACGCGAAGCCTTGGGCAGCATCTGTTGATAAATACTGCCGCCACCGATGACCATCACCTCTTCAGCGGCTGAAGCAGCCTCCAGCGCCGCTTCTAAGGTCGATACCAAAGTTACACGCTCATCGTCGCTAGCGCGGCTGCTGATAACAATATTTTTTCTCCCCGGCAATGGCTGGCCGATAGAGCGAAACGTGCTACGCCCCATAATAATGGGCTTATTTAACGTCTGGCGCTTAAACCACGCCAGATCCGCCGGCAAATGCCACGGCATGGCGTTTTCCATGCCGATAACACGATCCACCGCCAGTGCTGCAATCAAACTAATCACCATGGTAAAACCCTATAGCTCGAAAGTACAGACACTATACGGAAAGGTGATGGGTGCGTCGATACGGCGATTTTCTGATAAACAAAATAAGCAAAATCTTAATGCCGCTACACGCCGGGACGTTTGCGATACAACCAAATCCCTGGCAGAGA
>JBPETC010000095.1:0-7382 GCA_051710325.1 Symbiopectobacterium sp. | reverse complement strand
TGCCATAACTGTGTTTTTTTACAGAGACTGTCTGTTCACAAAACGAACATCTTACATCAACTGTAGCCACTGTATCTCCACCTCCAAAACAGGAGGGTTTATACTGTGATTAATTTATTGGATGATTTATCATTCCGTCGAATACTCATCCACAATATCATAATATTTAAGGTGTGTTTCATTGTTCATATATCGTCCCTATAGGGTAAGTTGTTTGTCAGTACCACCAACATTGTCTGCTCAGGTGGTGAAATGCAGTAAAGCCAAAATAATCTACTGCGTCAGTTACCACAATAAATTATTGGGGCACTTTAAAATCGGCGTAAAGATCTTCTTCATCTTTCGCCTCCTAACTCAGCGCACTGTGTAAAACAACACTGCTCGCATCGTGAAGTGCAATTTTTTCAGCCACGCTGCCGAGATAATTGCGTATTGACTCTCTTCATTGTTATCAATAATTAGACGCGAGATGGCGAGACGCCCATTAATCAGCTGATTTTGCGTCAGCTTATCTACAACCAACTTTTTGATTACATTCTTATACGTGAAGTTGAAACCAATATCACCTTTTGCAATGTCGATTTTGTTCATTTTAATTATTGGCCGTTCTTTCAACTTTTGCCATTTTTCGCTGGTTACTAATCCCGCTTTCAGCATTTGTTCTTGTAAGGTAAGTTTTATCATCGTCGTTTCGAAACCATAGAAAAATTTGTGGGATTATATCTGTAATCGCTGAGGCTGTAACTGGGCAAAAAGCCTGATCCATACGGTGTTTGAATGTTTGAATTTATAGGAGTCCCATCAGGGGTCGCGATTTAATACAGCAGCGAAATAACTTCACACCTTGAGCAGTCTCACCGTACCCTCAATGTCTTTTTCATCTTACGTGAAAATTAACGTCGAACCCTGGAAGGTGGTGATCGCCAATTTTTTCATCAAACGAACATCACTGGATTTGGCGGTTGATTTCGGCCTAATATTTTCCATTAGCGCGCCCACAGAAAGTACCGTACTTTCTTTATCAATGCGGGTATCGGCCGACACTTCTTCGCTGAATACCAGATAGGATTTAATGGCAGTAAGCTTGATGCGCTTGCCTACGATATAAATGTATTTGCTTTCCGGTTCGATTTTCACGGAATAAGCCGACAGACCTTTCTTATTGGTGGTGGGTTCGAAACTGACGGTTGCGCTTTTTTTAAGCAGATCCGGATTGGCGACCTTAATCACATTAAAATAACGATTATTGCCGTTTTTATCTTTGATAAATCAAAAACCTTTATCTTTAAACCAGGTTGTGATCGTTCCTTTCATCGCCATTACCACCTACCTAATCGCTTATCACCTTATTTTTGCAGCGCGTAGTGTAAAGCACAATCCCTACGCAGACAACCGTCTTTGGTTTGTGTTATTGCCAAAGACGGGATTCAGGAGATTGGAAACAGAATGACAAATAGAATACTGAGGAACAAGAAATGGTGCGTTCTAATAGACTCGAACCATCGACCCAAACCATGTCAAGTTGGTGCTCTTCTAACCAACTAAGCTAATAATGCATTTTGTAAGGCTGGCAGGAGCACATAGTAGAGAGTGAACGTGGGGCTGGCAAGATGCAAATGCAATATTTATGCGGTTGAACCGCACGACTATTGTTCTTGTGTTCACTTTGCGTTTTTCACATAACGCCGGTGGCGTGCTACCCCCTTGCGTTGGGTGATATCAGCAGAGGGCTAGCGCGCCGTGCGCGCCAGAATATCGTCGGGCGATTGGCGCTGCAGATAACGGATACGTAGCACCATCATGATCGCGGCAGTAGTGAGTCCGATGATAAAGCCACACCAGAAACCGGCAGGACCCATGCGTGGCACCCAATAATCGGTCATTGCCAGCAGATACCCGCTGGGTAAACCGAGTATCCAGTAGGAGATGAACGTGATGTAGAAAATGGAACGAGTGTCTTTATAGCCACGCAATACGCCGTTGCCGATAGCTTGCACCGCGTCTGAGATCTGATAAATCGCGGCCAGAAGCATCAATTGCGCTGCCATAGCGACCACTTCGGGATTTTTGTTATACAATAAGGCGATCTGTTCACGCAGCAACGCGGTGAAAATGGCGGTACAACAGGCCAGCATCACGCCAGTCGTGATGCTGGTATAGGCCGCAACACGCGCATCTTCCACGGAGCCTTCCCCCAGCCGCTGGCCAACGCGGATCGTCGAGGCAATACCAATAGACAACGGCAGCACGAACATCAGAGAACTGAAGTTTAGTGCTATCTGATGCCCGGCAACTTTAATCACGCCGAACGGCAGGATCAGCAGGGCGACGATGGCAAACAGCGATACTTCGAATAGCAGGGCGAGCGCAATTGGCAAACCAAGCGAAAATAGACGCAGCATGGCTGAGAAATCAATCTGCCAGCGCTGCCACTTGATATCGCGCAGCCAGCGTGCGTGCATACTGTAGAACTCCATCATCAGCATCATGATCCAATAGGTAGAGGCTGTTGCGACGCCGCAACCCACACCGCCCAGCTCAGGCATGCCAAATTTGCCGTAGATAAAGATGTAGTTCAGCGGGATATTGATCAGCACGCCAATAAAGCCAATCACCATGCCCGGCTTGGTTTTGGATAGCCCCTCACACTGACAACGTAGAACCTGATAGAACAGATAGCCTGGCACTCCCAGCAGCATCACGTGCAGATAGCCGATGGCAACATTCTCCAGCTCCGGTGAATCGGTATGCATCAAGGCAATAACGTGTTTACCGTTATACAGCACCATCATGGTGATAACCGCAACGATCGCGGCCAAAATAAATGCCTGCTGAACCTGATGGGCGATATGCGGGCGTCGGCCAGAACCGTTGAGTTGGGCTACCACTGGAGTGAGCGCCATTAATAAACCATGTCCAAATAGGATGATCGGCAACCACACGGCGGTACCGACTGTAACCGCCGCCATATCGGTGGCGTTATAGGCACCCGCAATAATGGTGTCAACGACACCCATGGACGTTTGGGAAACCTGCGCAATAATGACAGGAACCGCGAGCGTTAACAGGCTCCGCGCCTCTGACAAATATTTCTGCACGCAAACACCTTCCTTGAATTGTTAAAACGAAAAACTGACGTCGATACCGCCTCGCTTTCTGTTATACGGCAGCACGGCGAGGTGGCGCATTGCTTTTCCAGCAGGGGGTTTGGGATGAATGAAAGTAAACAACCGCAAGCGAGATAACGAGCACGAATAGCTTTTGAAGCCATCCATCATGAGATGGAAAATCAATCGATTGCAAAATATTATTTTAATATAGCGACTTGGCATAAGTAAACCAACTTCTTCGTAATATATTGTGTCAATAGAGAGGTTCTGTTTCCTTATCGGATTTGTTATGAGACAAAGGCGGGAATATGTTTGGTTTTCCAGTCGTTATGAGGCAAACTGCAAAATGATTTGTCAGCCTTTATTCCATCGCGGCGTGCCACGGTAGCGTATGAGGAGAGACTGGCATAGTAGCATTCAGTTATTTCACTGATTTATTATGAGGCGAGCATATGTTTACCGGTATTGTTCAAGGCATCGCACCGGTGGTGTCTATCGATGAAAAAACGAACTTCCGCACGCATGTGGTAAAACTTCCTCCCGAATTACTGACCGGCCTGGTGGCGGGTTCCTCGATTGCCAATAACGGCTGTTGTCTAACGGTGACGGCAATTGATGGCGATCGGGTCAGTTTTGATTTAATGAAAGAGACGCTGCGTCTGACTAATCTAGGTGATATCACGCCGGGCGATCTGGTGAATATTGAACGTGCCGCAAAATACGGCGATGGGATTGGCGGGCATATTATGTCCGGGCACATTATGTGCACAGCCGAAGTAGTTAAAATTCTTACCTCGGAAAACAACCACCAGATTTGGTTCCGACTCTCCGATGAATCGCAGATGAAATATGTGCTGCACAAAGGTTTTATCGGAATTGATGGCATCAGTCTCACGGTGGGTGAAGTGACTCACAGCCGTTTCTGCGTGCATTTGATTACCGGAACGCTGCAATGCACCACGCTCGGACAGAAGCGATTGGGGAACCGGATCAATATCGAAATCGATTCGCAAACTCAGGCTGTGATCGACACGGTTGAACGTGTGTTGGCATAGCGTCAGGCACAAAAGGCTGCAACGGCAAATGCTGCGTAGAGTGCCTGAAGCCTGAGCTGAAAAGGCGATAATGCTGTACACCCTTGGCTGTACAGCGTTAAGCTGACCGAAACCAGTGCGCTACACGCACGCTGCCTTCAATCCCTTGGGGTTATAAACAACACCTGCCATAAATGTTCCGGGCGCGAAACGCCCCGGCGCAGGCATTCAGGTAGTAACGGAACATACGGTTAAAACGCGGCGAATGACGGTCCGTTAACTAGCGATATATTTGTTAATCCAGGAGTCAACCTGCGAATCGGTTTTATTTGCCCCACTGGTATGCAAAAGAAACAACCCGTCGGGTTTGAGATTTTTGCTGACGACGCGAAAGTATGTATCGTAATTTTTCGGTCCAGTGCGTCTGAACCAGTTTTGCTGCTCACGCGAGATGGTCACTCCGTAGACCGATACGCCATAATGGCGTGCTGCATAGATAGGAGGCCAGCCCGCCTCAGTCGCAGCCAATATCCAACAGTGTCATACCTGGCTGAAGCTGAAGTTTTTCGAAAATCATGCGCAGTTTAGGGCCTGTTTCGCCTATTCTAGGGTAGTGGCCTCTTTCCAGTGGCCACAGGAGTATTGCATATGCGTGCCGAGCATCAAGCTAAACAGATCGTTACCCAAACCATAATGCTCCTCGCCGATGATCCAGGCTCGCTTACGGGATTGCAGGTTAATCAAGCACGCGTCGACAATGTGAAAAATGTCTTTAAGATGATTGGGCTTTTTCTCAATCATTGCGCGTAAAATACGCTGAAAAATGGTCTAAACGATCACACTCCCACTAACCGTCCATATAGCTTTCCCATAGCCCTATTATAAGGGAGGCCTTCACGCAGAACGCGCTTGTAGAAATCAGAGTTAAGTAGCCGGATATCAAATGGGCGTGAGCCATTGATTTTGATATCGGCGATAGCCAATAACGCGTGTACAATCCGGAACTAGGACGTGTTATGTTCTAGAAGTTTCTCTACATATGATGAACTCTCCAAACCTTGCCAGACAGCACAGCAAGGAACAGTATAGACAGTCTCTCATCAACCCGAACACTGTGGTTTGCGCGCAGCGTGTTCGAATCACGGGCAGGTTACCCGTTGTTCAAATAGTAAGCGGTTGCATTCGTGCGCACCCGTTTATGCTTACCCGTTGCACAGCGGTATCGGGCATAACATCCGTCGTCTACTCAGAGTAGAATGAAGTATCAATGCCGGTACGTGATAACACGTAGGAACACATATCCTGATACGCAGTGCTGCGCTCGTTATAATAAGGGGATAAGTGTAGAGATATTGTCCGAATAAAAACAGTATAATAAGGGGATAAGTGTAGAGATATTGTCCGAATAAAAACAGTGTATGATTGCTTCAATCATAGGACAAGTCAAAATTGATTGATGCAGCCATAAAGAATTTGCAAATCAATGTACTAAAAGAAAATCGTCTTAAACATCAACGCGGTAGTCGCGGAAAGGGCCATCACCCACTGAACAGCTCGATAAGCGTTGGGTAAACTTCAATCATCTGGAGCGTCTTCGCGCTTACTTTCAAAACTGGTGATGCGATCGAGCAGCATGGTAAAGCCGATTAGCACAAACGCTCTTTTGGTTGGTGGATCGTGGTTAAGGCTGACGTGAAATAACATGCATGGCGAACATTATCGTAGCCAATCACGGAAATATCTTGCGGTACGCGTAGTCCGAGCTCATCCGCCGCGCAGATGGCGCCCAAGGCCATGATATCATCGCTGCAGAAAATAGCGGTAGAGAGCTGTGTTTCTGTACACAAAATCTTGTGCATGGCTTTTTAACCCGATTCTGGCTCGAAATCGACCTGAACAATTCATTCATTCATTCATTGCGAATGGTGATATCCGCTTCCTGCAAGGCTTTGAGAAAATTTCAGATAACGCCCCGCTGCCCGTGTTGCGTTCCTGAATACCTGGAATGGCGCCGATGTCGCGGTAGCCGCGTTCAATCAGGTAACGCCCTGACCAAAAATATCCCCCTTCAAAAGCGTTATCAATGAAGGTGTCAGTGAAATCGCTGTGTGCCTGACCCCAATCCATCACCACCATGGGAATGCTGCGGTAATCAACCAACATGCTCAGCAGTTCAGGCGGATATTCCGCACACATCACCAACAGATCATCGGACCCGTTTTTGTGCCAGCATGGAAAGACAGGTCCGCTATTTTTCCAGGTTATTATGTAAGTTATACAGAATCAGGATGTAGTCTTTTGCATAATAACTGTTTTCAACCGCTTCGATAATTTCCGCAAAGTAGGGTATTTCGCTCGGGGTAGAGAGCAGCCCGATGGGTTTGGTGTGGTTCACCTTTAAGCTCCGAGCCACTGCGTTCGGGGAGATGGTAGCAAATTGGCTAATTCCTTGATGGCTTCCCTCACGGCCGTTTTGGTCTCTTCGGCGACGAAACGTGTTTTGTTGATGACGTGAGAGACGGTTGTTGTTGAAGCGCCAGCACGCTTTGCCACATCTTTGATCGTTGCCATCTAAACATGACTCCTGAACCTACTTGTTACGGCAATATATAGTTTGTTAATCGTTTGCTTTTCGTAATGTTCTATTTCCGATGCTATAAACAGGATATCAGAAGGAACTGGCGAAATACTTTATGTACCTAAAGGGAGCGCACTAATCCCATCGAAGATGATGGGTTCGGACACCTACGCTGAGCACGGTAACTGTGAATTTTGGCTAATTTGCCACGAAAGTGAAAGGGATAATTGATTTAATTAGTGCAGCCGGGATCGGAGATTTTCCCTATAAAATATGTAATAATGATTTTTTAGCGTCATTGTATTGCGGGTAGTAGTATGCAGGAAAGAACGGGGCAACCCAGTGCGGCAACAGTTTTCACGCGTTTCTGTGTTTCAAGGAGATAGAATGGATACTGATTTGAAAATGTCATTACTAACCACGGTTGGAGCGTTAATCATGATCATGGTATTTAGCTTTATTGCCGTGTTGAACTGATCGCGATTAAAATAAAGACCAGGCTGGGTGGGTCGTATATCCAATAAATTAATCACAGTATAAACCCTCCTGTTTTGGATGTGGAGATACAGTGGCTACAGTTGATGTAAGATGTCCGTTTTGTGAACAGACAGTCTCTGTAAAAAAACACAGTTATGGCAGAAGTGCCCATCAGCCGTTACC
>JBPETC010000094.1:0-7467 GCA_051710325.1 Symbiopectobacterium sp. | reverse complement strand
GGCATAATGTCAAATTACTTCAGGGCAAATTCGTCAAGGCCTTTGTGATGATCAACAAGAATGAGGTCATGGATGCTCGGGATATCTGGATAGCAGTTCATCAGTCAGCGAAATCCATCGCTGTCAAGTGGAAATCAAAGCCATCGCCGCGCTGTAGTGCGTTCTGAAAGGTGTGCGCTAAGCGCCTCTGTGTTACGGCTTAATCATCCTCGTTACTTCTATGTTGACGTTGTAAATCAGCGGCAACCAGTGGCGATGGCCTCTCCGATGCTCATACCTTGCGCTATCATTGAATACGTTCAACCGAACCTTGCTGCTGCGAGTGGGTTAAAGTGGGTATATCATTAAACATTGAGTCAGCTTCTTTTATTTATTATGCGCAGTAAAGCGAATTGTGCTAGGCTGACGCACTCGCATAGCCTATAAACACGCATCATAACGCTAATGACGATATTAATCAGCACCTGCACGATGACATAATACCGATGGATTCTCCTTTACCTGATTTTCATAGACTACCTTATCAACCGGATGCCTTACTGCATCTGTTTTCCTACTTTTCTCATAAACCATGGGCCATGCTGCTGCACTCCGGTTTTGCCGATCATCAACACAACCGTTTTGATATCATGGTGGCTGACCCGTTAGCAACGTTAACCACTCAGGACGATGAGACGCTCATCACTCGCGTGGATGGCATAGAGCGATCCACGCAAGATCCCTTCTTATTGGTGCGACAAGCAATGACGCGAGCCGGAATCACGGCGCACACGCATCCCGATATGCCTTTTCAAGGCGGTGCGCTTGGCCTGTTTAGTTACGATCTCGGACGACGCGTCGAAACACTGCCGGCACAGGCAAAGCAAGATATCTACCTTCCGGACATGGCGGTGGGCATCTACGACTGGACGCTGATCGCTGACCACCAGCAGCAGACGCTTACGCTGGTGACCTATGACAACCATGAGGCGCGGCTGGCCTGGTTATCCGCGCCGCCAAATGTGACTTCCCTTAGCGATTTCCAACTGACTACCCCGTGGCAGTCCAATATGACACGGGAAGAGTACGGCATCCGCTTCCAACATATTCAAGCCTATCTGCGCGCGGGAGATTGCTATCAAGTCAACCTGGCACAGCGCTTCAGCGCAGGTTATCGCGGTGATGAATGGCAAGCTTTTCTCTCGCTCACTGATGCCAATCGGGCTCCGTTTTCTGCGTTTATCCGCTTGCCGGAGCATTGCGTCATCAGTGTATCGCCAGAGCGTTTCTTGCAGTTACAAAAGCAGCGCATTGAAACACGCCCCATCAAGGGGACGTTGCCACGCGCTGCCGATCCACAAGAAGATGCACGCCGGGTTGCTGCGCTTGCTGCCTCGCAGAAAGATCGGGCAGAGAATTTAATGATTGTTGACCTGCTGCGTAATGATATTGGTCGCGTTGCCGTACCCGGAAGCGTGCGGGTGCCTGCGCTGTTTCATGTTGAGCCGTTTCCTGCGGTGCACCATCTGGTCAGTACCATCGAAGCAAGGCTACCGGAAAATAGCCATGCTACGAATTTGCTGCGTGCCTGTTTTCCCGGTGGATCCATCACCGGTGCGCCCAAAATTCGCGCCATGGAGATTATCGAAGAGCTGGAACCGCATCGCCGCAACGCCTATTGTGGCAGCATTGGTTATATCAGCGTCTGTGGCAGCATGGATACCAGCATTACCATTCGCACTCTGATTGCAGAACAGGGGAAGCTTCACTGCTGGGCAGGCGGTGGTATCGTGGCAGACAGCCAGGAAGAGGCGGAATACCAGGAAACCCTGGACAAACTGGGCCGAATTCTTCCTCTTCTTTCTCTGAACGTGGCTAACAGGCTATGAGTACAGTAACTCATCCAGTTACTTTTCCATTCCCCGCTAACTGACGATTTGTCGAACTTCGTCACGCGCTTTCAGTCGCAGCGTGCACCGCAGGCCAAACCGGTGCGCCAAGTGCATAAAGCGGCTGTGCTGGTGCAGGTTGTGTACCATACTGATGCCCGCGCTGTTGCTGGCCCGGCGCGTCAGCATTCTGCGTAAGCATGGCGGGCAAGTTGCCTTCCCCCGGCGGTACCGCACATAGCAGCAACGCCAGCCTGATCGCCACAGCATTTCGCTAAACCCAAAAGGAAGTGTCTATTGCCCCTGGGTCATGACGGTGTTAAGCACCCTGCCGCCACTGGACAGTGTCAGCGGCTTTCGGGTCACGCCCTAGTTGGGCTGTTACCGACCAATATTCGCGTTGTGCCCAATCCAGATGAGATAGCATAACTGTTTGAAATGCCGTTGACCGATGCGTTTTGCTGTCGCACTACTATCCAGTGGATATTGAGCGACAGCGCCAAACGCACCGAGTTTATCTTTCCTGGTATCGGCAACAGTTTGTCTGGGGGCTGACTGCCGCCATCATTCGCCAGCTTGCGCTTCAAATCTCTGCCTCAACCGACTGAAATGTAGAATTTTATTCTGATGATTCCCTGCGTGGATATTAGCCACATATAAACAAGGGGTATTTCTATTACCCTGATTATCCTTGTCAAACGCAAGTGTGATACGGATTCTGCTAATAAGTTATCTTCACCTAAAGCATAAGATTTTTTCATGTGAAATCCACTACTATCATATAAACACAACTACAATAGCGCGATCCAAGGAGTATTATTCTAAATATGCACTTTTGAGGAGCTTTCGCGTGATAAGCGTTTTTGATATGTTCAAGATCGGTATTGGCCCTTCAAGCTCTCATACGGTTGGACCGATGAAAGCTGGTAAGCAATTTGTCCATGATTTGATTGAGCTGGGTAAACATTGGCAATGTTACCCGCATCACCATTGACGTCTATGGTTCGCTTTCCCTGACCGGGAAAGGTCACCATACCGACATCACCATCATTATTGGACTGGCGGGAAACATGCCTGATACCATCCATCGCTATCGATGCCATTCCGGGATTTATCCGCGACGTGAAACAGTGCGAACGCTTGCTGATAGCAAACGGTCAGCATGAAGTGGATTTTCCGCTGCACGGCGGCATGAACTTTCGCAGTGAAAATCTATCACTGCACGAGAATGGCATGACGATTACTGCTTTTGGCGGCGACCTCCCTTTGTATCGCAACACCTATTACTCCATCGGCGGTGAATTTATCGTTGATGAAGCCCATTCTGGACAAAGCAGCGCAGGGGCCATTCAGGTACCGTTTCCCTTCCACTCAGCAAAAGAGATGCTGGTTCACTGTAAACAACATGGTCTGTCCCTTTTTGGGTTTGTGATGCGCAATGAGTTGGTACTACACAACTGGGATGAGATTGAGCCCTACTTCGCTGATGTATGGCAAACCATGCATGCCTGCATCGAGAGCGGTATCAATACCGAAGGGCGTTTTGCCCGGTCCGCTGCGCGTGCTGCGTCGCGCCTCGGCACTGCGTCATATTCTGTGGTGCCGCAGGTAAACACTCCAACGACCCAATGGATGTGGTCGATTGGGTTAACATGTTTGCCTAGCCGTGAATAATGAAGAAAACGCCGCTGACGGCCTCGTCGTAACCGCGCAGACCAACGGTGCTTACGGGATCGTTCCGGCGGTATTGGCTTATTACGATCATTTTATTGAGCCGATCACCACCGACATTGCCCTGTGTTACTTCCTCGCTGCCAGAGCGATTGGTATACTATACAAGTATGAATGCCTCGATCTCCGTGGCGGAAATTGGCTGTCAGGGTGAAGTCGGCGCGGCCTGTTCCATGGCGACAGAAGGCCTGGCTGAATTGCTCGGTGCCAGTCCGTAGCAAATGTGCGTTGCCGCTGAAATTGGCATGGAGCACAACCTCGGTCTCACCTGCGATTACGTCGCAGGTCAGGTTCAGGTACCGTGCATTTATCGCAATGCTATCGCCTCGATGAAAGTTATCAATGCAACACACATTGCCATATGTCGCACCAGTGAATTGCGCGTATCTCTCGATAAAGTGATTGAAACCATGTACGAAACCGGCAAAGACATAAACGCCAAATACCATGAAACCTCGCGTGGTGGTTTGGCCGTGAAAGTACAATGTGATTAACAACGCATACGCCGACCTCCTTCTTTCCAGCGAAAGCGGGAATCTCTTGTCGAAGAAACGCGCTTTTTCTCGCAGAGATCCTCGCTTTATCATCCGAGGATAAAGATGAAAAAAGTTGCAGTATAAGTAGCAAAGATTACTCTTCTTCATCCGCATAAGGATCGGCCAAACGCGTTACCCGCACCAGTTCGATACGGTATTCCGATACGACCATAATCTCAAAGCGGAAGTGATGCAGTTCAATCACCTCGTCCACCCTGGGAATTTCATTGCTGTGTGCCAGCAACAACCCCGCCAATGACGCATATTCTTCTTTCGGATCGACCAGTTCATGGCTGTTCAGCACCTGTTGCAACGTGTGCAAATCGGTGCCGCCTTTCACCAACCAGCCGCTCTCTTCAACCACAATATCAGGCGTTTCATCTTCATCCGGGAATTCACCAGCAATCGCCTCTAAAATATCCAACGGCGTCACCAGCCCCTGTAGCACACCAAACTCGTTGGTGACGACAACTAGGCTGCCCTTGGCACGGCGCAGTACCGGTAACAGATTGATGGCATCCAGCGTATCCGGCACCACCAGTGGCGGCAGGGCAGCAGCAAAGCTCTTCACATCTACACCGTTATCTAGCGCCACCAGCAATTCTTTGGCACGCACCACACCGACCAACTCATCCAGAGAACCACGGCAAACCGGGAACAAGCTGTGCGGAGTATCCAGTAATTGCACGCGAATATCGTCAATCGAGCGTTCACTGTCCACCCAGGAGATCTCAGTACGCGGCGTCATCACACTGCGCAGCGAGCGTGATGCCAGCGTTAATACACCGCTGATCATGTAGCGTTCTTCTTCTGCGAAGGTTTCCATGGCGGGAAATTCCGGTTTGGCTTCTTCATCGTCCGCGGCTTTACGCGCGCCAATCAGACGCAGGATCGCTTCAGCAGTCCGCTCGCGCATTGGGCGTCGCGACTGGTGCTTGATGAAATTGCGGCGCGCAATATGGTTAAACAGCTCAATGAGAATCGAGAAACCGATCGCAGCGTACAGGTAACCTTTCGGAATGTGAAAACCGAAACCTTCAGCCATCAAGATCAAACCGATCATCAGCAAGAAGCTAAGGCAAAGTACCACAAGCGTCGGATGGGCATTGACGAAGTTCATGAGAGGCTTTGATGCCAGCAGCATCACCAACATCGCAATCACCACAACCGTCATCATCACGCCGATATGGTTAACCATACCGACAGCCGTGATCACCGCATCCAGTGAGAAGACGGCATCCAGCACCACAATCTGTGCGACAACTATCCAGAAGCTGGCGTGAACCTTGGTCCCATTATGCTCATGCGGTCGATTTTCCAGCCTTTCATGAAGCTCCGTAGTGGCTTTGAATAATAAAAATAACCCCCCCGCTAGCAAGATCATATCGCGCGCGGAGAAACCGTAACCAGCGATAGTGATTAATGGGTTGGTCAGTTTTACCACCATCCATGAAATCAGAGACAGCAGCCCAAGACGTATCAAGAGCGCTAGCGAGAGGCCAATAACACGGGCTTTGTCGCGCTGCTTCAGCGGTAACTTGTCCGCCAGAATGGCGATGAACACCAGGTTATCGATGCCCAGAACGATTTCTAATACTACCAGAGTCAACAGGCCCGCCAAAATCGAGGGATCCAGCAAAAATTCCATGTCAGACTCCAGAAATGGTGCAAGCAGACAGCATCAACACAGTCGGTATGATGTGGCGCAGTATAGGGAATATAGCAAGAGAAAAATACCGTCCTGGCGGCTATCGATAAGTGGGTGACCCATCAGGTCAGCCACAGAAACAATACCGGCGAAGGCCGGCTTGGTAAGAAAGGATTGTCGGTGATGGTCCATAATAGAGTGGGTCGAAACCCTGTTCTCTTAAGCAATTAAACAGGAAGATACTCTATCAGGTTATTTCAAATTTTTACAAATATTTCTTTGCTACCAAAAAACGCCAACACACAACGTTTCTTAACATGCCCGTGATATTGTTCTCAATCACATAACAAACGATATTTTAACCAGCAAATACGTAAGCAACGTCACACTATTTATTTTTTCAGTGGAAATAAATTGGACATTACACTCATGATGTGGTGCCTGAATCATTTCATAGCATATAACGCTACAGCGCATCCTTTTTTATTCTTTCGTGATTCTTGAGTAAAAACTTGCGTTCATACTGATATCACTTCGGTTAATTATCTTTTTCTTAACCGGATGCATTGAGTATCTGAAATAGAATGAGGAGGTAGCAAGTGAGTATTGCAATTATGTTGTGCACTCACGGAATCTACCGCCGATCCGCTACCCTGAAAATAGCGGAAATGATTCTTGGTGAACAAAGTAATTTTGCCTGGATTGATTTCGTTCACGGTGAAAATGCGGAAACGTTAATTGAGAATTATTAGGCCAAGCTCGAAACGTTGGATACGTCGTTTGGCGTGCTGTTTCTTGTTGATAACTGGGGGCCATCAGCCAGTTCAATGCCGCTAGCCTTCTGGTGACGGATAAGGCCAAGCATGACGTTGACTGGGGTGAATATCCCGATGCTGGCAGAAACGTTTATGGCGCGAGATGATAAACCTAGCTTCAAGGAGTTGATCGCCTTCATTCTTGAAGCGGGTCGCGCAGACGTGAAAGTGCTGAAAATCGCTGAACCGGCGCTTTCCGCCAAACGGGTGGCTAAAGCCGTTTCCCGTGCAGATTGGCCATGGTGGCATATGAAGATTGGCCTCGCGCGTATTGATGACCGTTTGATTCACGGTCAGGTAGCAACCCGCTGGACCAAAAAGATCAATGTCAGCCGCATTAGTGACTAAGTTGCGTTAATAACGTGCGCAAAACGCTGTTGACACAGGTTACCCCTCCTGGTCTAACCGCCCACGTGGTAGACGTTGCAAAAGCGATTTGGGTGTATGAAAACCCAAAATATGTCAACGACCGCGTGATGCTGATGTAATCCACCGATGTACAGCATCTGGTTGAGAATGGCGTTTGAAATCACCTTCGTGAACATCGGAGGCATGCCATATCGTCAAGGTAAAACCCAAGCGATAATCCGCTTCAAACACAGCGCTCATACATACCATAGCCAACGCTGTCGTTTTTTGTTGCCAATAGGCTATCCAGTGGCAACGTTGTTACATTCCGCGGAGAGGGTTTTTTAAGGTACGCATGACGGTATTGATACTAGTATGTAACGCCCAAGCAGTGTTACGAATACCCGCATTATTCATTGCCAAGTCAATAGCACGATAAGAATAATCGTGTTGGAAGGTGCGTTTACATGATTGACAACGGTAACGGCTGATGGGCACTTCTGCCATAACTGTGTTTTTTT
>JBPETC010000093.1:0-7533 GCA_051710325.1 Symbiopectobacterium sp. | reverse complement strand
AAATCTGCACGCTGTGCAACCGATTGAAACGCCTCAATCGTAATCCGAAATGCACGATAGGCTTATCGGTACTTACATCAAACGTGAGTATTACGTTTGATGATGTATTAGGTTATTGAATGAAATACAAAAAAATGTACTGCCATCACATTTATTGTGACGACAATCGTCCCGTTAGATGTGAGAAATATTGTATTGCGTTAGCTGAGGAAAACGTGCTGATCAGCAGATAAGCATTGAGAGAAATCACAAAAACAATTGAATTACCGGCATTCTGTACCCAACAACCATCAACCATGCATCCCATCAACGCCCGATTTCCGGTAAACGCCAGCAAAGAAAGGCACCAGTGCCAACGCAATACCAAAGCTGAGCAGCACCTGACTCAGCATCAACACGCGAGTGGCTCTTATTCTGGACATAATCACAATAAATGAAGGCAGCATGGTGGCCGTGTACGCCGCACCCACAGAGGAATATGAAAATGGATAAACCCTTACCACTTAGTCAGCCAACGTCCCCTCGACGGTCGAAGAGAACCACGCAGTCACCAGGTTTAAGCCGAAAATAGTCGCCGCGACATCCCTAATAAGTGGATCGAGGATGAGACAGGCACGTTCCAGATCGGCGATATCCTGATTGCCGATAAAATGGAACGCCGCCGCCGTGGTAGACAAGACATCATTGTCAGATTGATAAATCCGGCAATGGCCATCGCCACATCGATTTTGGTCGCAGGATAGCGTTCGGCAACGGGTATGGTCCTTACCCTGCTGGGTCAATGACGAGTGCAGATAAATCACATTGGGCATAATGCTGGCCTCCAACACTCCAGCGGCCAGTAACACTGCGTTCGAGGTAGGCAATTGCGGCACTGCTATGCCTCGCAACCAGCGAGGACCATTTCAGGACGCGAGAAGATCAGTTCGACAATATACGCGGCAGCGATAAACAGCAGCAGCCCGCCGATAATTATCTCAAGCGGCTTTTGACCACGCTATTGCAGTGCCAAAATCAGGAAGGTCGCAATACCGGTAAAGATTGCACCCTCAAACAGCGAAACCCCTAACAGTAACTTAAAGCCAATGGCAGCGCACCGATAAACTCGGCCAAATCGATTACCATGGCGATGATCTCCGCCTGCACCCAATAGGCCCTCCCCGCTGGGGAGGGGAAAGAATCGCGAATGTGCTCTGCCAGATTTTCCCGCTGGCAATCCCCAGCTTGGCAGAAAGCAACTGGATTAGCATCACCATCAGGTTGGCCCATACCACCACCCATAGCAATTGATAGTCGTAGGCTTCCTCCGATTAAATATTGCTGGTAAAGTTACCCGGATCGATATAGCCAATCGCCGCTATAAATAGCTTAAGCTTTCCCTGATGTGTTGCTGGCAGTTTCTATCACTCGGCTTCTGGCATATAATGACCCTTTATTACCTCTATAATGATTATCAAGTGCACTTGGAGTGGAAAAACAGATTGCTGTAATAGTTAAAACCAATACCGTTAGCAGAGACATCCGTTTAATCTGATGGTTAACGATTGCCTCTCTGCCAGCACGACCAAAACACGCGCGCATCGCTAAAAATATGATCCGCGCCATTTTATTAACAAAATATAAACAAAAAACCCCAAGGTAAAGTTACTTGGGTTTTGTTGATTTCAATTTATTACACCATTAACCTCATGGAACGCGCGAGTTGCTGAGGGAAATCAGCCCTTCGCTTTGGAAACGGCAACCATGGCAGGACGCAGCAAACGACCGTTCAGGGTGTAACCTTTTTGCATCACCATCATTACTGAATTTGGCGCATGGTCAGCCGATTCCAGCATGGTCATGGCCTGGTGTACTTCCGGATTAAATGGCACATTCACGTTACCCACCACCTCGATACCAAACTTGCGTACAGCGTCCAGCAGCGATTTCAGCGTCAGTTCCACACCCTCAATCAACGAGGCAAGAGACTCATTACTGCGATCGGCAGCATCGAGCGAACGCTCGAGGTTATCAATCACTGGCAGCATTTCACCTGCAAATTTTTCCAGCGCAAATTTATGTGCTTTTTCCACATCCATTTCAGCACGACGGCGGATATTATCCGTTTCGGCATGCGCGCGCAGCACGGTATCGCGCTCACGCTGCTGTAGTTCGTTTAGTTGCGCTTCCAATTCGGCAATACGTTTATCACGCGGATCGGCGATGTCTATCGTTGCAGGTTCCACTTCCGCATGTTGCCCCTGTGCCGCTTCCATTTGATCTACGACTTGCTCGTCAAGCGACTTTTGTTCTTTACTACTCATGAAATTCTCCGCGGTTTTAACATTCATCTCGCTTGTTCTCTTATTATGGGGATGAAAACCTGGGATTCAAGAGAAGTAGTCATATATACCGACAGATTTCGTGATACCGGGCGACTCAGGGTAAGGAAAAGCATAACGATGACGAAACAGTTCAATTGCATTGGCATTGTGGGCCACCCGCGCCACCCCACGGCACTGGCGACGCATGAGATGTTATATCACTGGCTGCACAACAAGGGCTACCAAGTCATGCTGGAGCAGCATATTGCCCATGAGTTAAACCTGACGGATGCGTTGACCGGCAGCCTGGAGGAAATAGGCATGCAAGCCAATTTGGGCGTGGTGGTTGGCGGCGATGGCAATATGCTAGGTGCCGCTCGCGTGCTATCTCGCTATGACATTGATGTGATTGGAGTCAACCGGGGAAATCTCGGCTTCCTGACCGATCTTGATCCCGATCAGGCGCAACAGCAGCTTACCGAGGTGTTGGAAGGGCGATACCTGAGCGAACGGCGCTTTATGCTGGAAGCGCATATTTGCCGTCGCAATCAGCCTAACAGCACCAGTACGGCGATCAATGAAGTGGTACTGCACCCCGGGAAAGTCGCCCATATGATTGAATTTGAAGTCTATATTGACGATCGTTTCGCCTTTTCCCAACGCTCGGACGGCCTGATTATCTCAACGCCTACCGGTTCCACCGCTTACTCGCTTTCCGGTGGTGGCCCCATCCTGATACCGACACTGGATGCCATCGCGCTGGTGCCGATGTTTCCCCATACACTTTCAGCGCGCCCATTGGTGATAAACAGCAGCAACACCATCCGCCTGAAGTTTTCTCATATCACACACGATTTGGAGTTAAGCTGTGACAGCCAGATAACCCTGCCGGTACAGGAAGGAGAAGAGGTACTGATTACTCGCAGCCAATACTCGTTAAATTTGATACACCAAGAAAATTATAGTTATTTCAATACGATAAGCAAAAAACTTGGGTGGTCAAAAAAATTATTTTAAAATTTCGTGTTGGCCACTTTACTGATTAAAAAATGGAATTATACTGTATGCAATCACAGTTTATTGTTACATACAGGAATGTATGTAATGCTGACGAACTCACTATCAGTCATTTCGCTGTCGTGCGTGAGTTAGAAATTGATTTTCAATCAGGTATGAGCGTTATCACCAGCGAAACCGGTGCGGAAAAATCTATCGCGATTGACGCATTACCTGTGCCTAGGTAACCGCTCTAACACCAGCATGGTGCGTCCCGGCGTACAGCGTGCTAACATCTCTGCCCGTTTCGCCATCAGCAAAATCCTTGCGGAAAAAGCATGGCTGGAACAAAAGCAACTGGATGACAAGCAACGAGTGCCTACTACGCCGGGTGATCAGTGCAGATGGACGTTCACGCAGGTTTATCAATGGCACCACCGTGCCATTATCGCAGTTGCGTGAACTCAGCCAGCGCCTGATCCAACTGCACGGACAGCACGCTCACCAATTGTTGCTCAAACCTGAGCACCAACGTCATCTTGTTTGATGAACCTACCTCGGCGTTGGATCCCGGAGCGCGTGCACGAAGTGCTGCAATTTATTCAAAATCTCGCGAAAAACAGCACCACCATGGTTATCATGACCCATGAGATGCAGTTTGCCAAAGAAGTTGCTGTGATCGGGTTATTTTCATGTCCGACGGGCATATGATCGAGTAAGGGGTCGCCGAGCAGGTGATCAGTTTCTTGGATAACCCGCAGACGCAGCATTTCTTACGTCAAATGACCAAGATGCCGTAACATACAGAATCAGACATCTGATGATGCGGTGATAACAATCTATTTAGATAAAATACCCTGCGCGCCGCGGGTTTATCCTGCGGCGTTAAGCACGGACAGTGTGGAAAAAACATCGTGAAAACAGCACCTCAGGATGCGCCGTTAGCGCAATTTATTCAGGCGTTCCGGCACGATCTGCACCAGAACTCTGAATTATCCAACTAGGAATTTAAAACACCAAGAAAATCTGCGCCGTGCTGGAGAAGGAAGTTATCCGCATGCTGGATCTGCCGTTAAAAACCGGTCTGGTCACTGAAGTCGGTGGTGGGCAGTATGGCCCGTTGGTTATCGTGCGTTCAGATATCGACGCACTGCCGATTGAAGAAGAATCCGGCGTGGAATTCACATCTCAGCGTCAGGGCATGATGCACGCTTGCAGGCACGACTTTCACTCATCGGCATTCACAACGACACGCTGCCAGTTGGCGTGGTCGGTGGTAAGGATGGCGCGTTGACGGCAGGAGTAAATCGTTTTGAAATCAAGATTGCTGGCAAGGTTGCCATGCGGCCAAAACTCATGAAGGCAATGACCCATTATCATTCTCGTCCAAGTGGATGATACCGCCGTGGTGTTAATCACTCAGGTACACAGTGGCAGCACCTGGAATGTGATCCCGGATACCGCCTACGTGGAAGGTACGGTACGCACCTTTAGCCAGACAGTGCGCGATCTGATTGAACAGCACTTTCGTCAGATTGTAGCAAGCATTGCTAGCACCTTTGGCGCTGAGCTCGAGTTTATCTGGCATGCCGGACCGCCGTCCGTGGTTAATACGCCTGAATGGGTGGATTTTTCCCTGTGTGTTATCGATGAAGAAGGTTTTGAAGCGCGCCGCGTGGATGCCAGCCCGATTGGCGAGGTTTTTGCCTTCTATCAGAAAAACTGCCGGCTATATTCATTATGGTTGGTTAGGGCGGGCCTTATGCACTGCATCATCCGAAATTTCGGGTTGATGACAGCACACTGTTCTCTCCTACCGCGCACTACCCTCCATCAGTTGACGAAACAGAGCCTGGAACAACTATCTTCTCGCTGATGTTTTATCCGCGTCGTGTTCACAAGGGCGGATAATCTATTTATACCCGTTATACTTCACGTTGCGTTTTCTGGTGTTGTTCAATATGTTAACATGTTGTCTTGTGCTGCAAATTATTAAGGCTATATATATCCCTATTTTTTTTTATAAAAAAGAGAAAAATACTTTTCATTTCTTGTTCGATATTTCCCTTTTTAATACTAAATACAAGTTAAACTATGTGTCATTGATTGTATAAATTGCTATTCAAGAAATGAACCAATAATACAATTTTATGCCGAAAGTAAAATCTGTATTAAAAAGAATCGAAATAAATACTAAGTTCACATTATTGTTTGCCACACTTCTGCTTTCTGGTTGTGCGACGCAATGGGTGAAAAACAGCGCTAACGCTGAGGATTTCAGCATCTCGAAAGGTGCCTGTGAAACGCTGAGAGAAGAAAAATTCCCCTACTATTTGCCGTTTAGAAAAAAAGACGACTGTAAAACGAAAATATATCAGCGGGCAACGACCAGAAATACAAAGTTATGTGATGGATGTTAATAGCGGTAGGTGCCAGGCCTTTTCAATCAGTAATGTAAAAGGAATAGCATAAACAAATTGCAACGTTTTATTTTTATAATGATGTTAACGGTATTATTTTGTTGGCGCAGTGTTTGAGCCAGGATATTGATATCGATCGTCCTGAATCTAATCACAGCATCGATCAGCCCTATTATCTGGCGTTGCTAACCTATGCGGGAATAGCTCATTACTATCAGTATCCGGAAAATGTTGCAGAAAATCTGGATCATTTGCTGATTGAGGTTGAACAATTTTCCCTTTGTCCCTATGCACAGGCGTTAGCTCTGGACAATCTCTTGTCAGAATCGTAGAAAGCAAAGTTTGCTGAGCAACTTGATCGCCATACCAGTATATTCGCTCTGGACTCGAATGTCATTTATTATTGAAAAATGATGCCAGAAAACCGTTCTTTCAATCTACTGCCTGTATTGTCCGAAACCATGAAAATGAGTCCGCGCATGAAAGTGATGGTGCTCGGGGGATCTACGATTTGGCGACGCCTTACTTTGTCTCGTAATATCATCTCAACCACCTCTCTTTGCCTGAAAAACTGCACGCTAATCTCCAATTTAATCGGTATGAATCGAGGCATTTGCCTTTTTTTAATGAAAAATCGCTGCAACAGTTACATCAGGATCTGCGTGACTTTAATTACGGGATAGTTCAGCAGACTGTTGGAAAATCGCGATAGAAGCTCTGTTTAAATGTCTCCATTTAGAGATATTTAATATACTGAAATAAAATATGAAAAACTCAACATTATGTCTCTATATGGAGACATTTGGGTTATTTATGCTTGGGGAAAGCCAGCTATCAGTCGATAGGATAACTTGCCGTTTATTGGCAAGCATTTTTGCGCCATTTTTAGTGCGTGAGATTTTCACCGTGGGTGGCGATGATCTTTTGATACCATGAGAAAGATTTTTCTTGTGGCGATCGCCGCTGCCAGCGAGGGTGTCATCGAGATCAACATAAATAAAGCCATAGCGATTGGACATTTCGCCAGTCGACATGTTGATCAGATCAATGGGTATAACCATCAGTGTCACACCGTCAGCAATGGAATAAGCCATCGTCTCAATATGTTGGCGCAAATAATTGATGCGGTAATCGTATGCCACGTAGGGGTTTCTGTCGGGTTTATCGATCACACCTAATCCGTTTTCGACCACAAACAGGGGTTTACCGTATCGGTCATAAAGCTGGTTCAGCGCGATGCATAGGCCGGTTGGATCGATCTCCCATCCCCATTCGCTGGCCTCGAGAAACGGGTTGCGCGTTCCTCCCAATAAATTGCCTTCGATATCTTCATCCTTAGCGTGGTTTCACACGCGGTGGTCTACATGTAGTAGCTAAAACCGATATAATCGACGGTATTATTCGCTAGCAGTTCAAGATCACCGGGTTCGATCGCTAAAGTAACGCCGAGCGAGTCCTACAATCGTTGCGCATAGTATAAGGGGTAATGGCTGCGAACTGATTAACCGGGTGGCTGTAGTAGGCGTAGGTGGTGTCATAAATAATCATGCAGCCATCTGGATGTTCGGATTGACGTCGCGAGCAATTTTGGTTGCTAGACTGGTGGCGACAAACTGGTGATGTCGTGTCTGAAATTTCGCTTGTAGGTCCCGGGACCCGTTTTAACGACGAACCCCTCCCTGGTTCATGATCGGAAAATGCTATGAACGCATCCCGTTTGCAAGGCTTCCACGGTGTTGACATTGACGGTAGGTTTCAGCTCTATATCCGGCCTTGTTGCAGCCGGTACTGCGGGCCTCGATGTAATTCGCTGA
>JBPETC010000092.1:0-7558 GCA_051710325.1 Symbiopectobacterium sp. | reverse complement strand
TAACTGTGTTTTTTTACAGAGACTGTCTGTTCACAAAACGGACATCTTACATCAACTGTAGCCACTGTATCTCCACATCCAAAACAGGAGGGTTTATACTGTGATTAATTTATTGGATGATTGAGCGGTTATTTAGTTAGCAGGGTATATATTTTATATTGATTAAAAATAGGCTCCTCCAATAAGGAACCTATATGGTTTACCAATTAACGCACGCCCACCAGTGCTACGGCAGATACCGCTATAAGCATCCCATTCTCGGATAGATGCCCATCATCCAGTTAAAAACTGGCGATAGCATGCTGCAAGTGAGAAACCTTGTTCCTGCAACCGAACCTGCCGCGGTTTGCACTTCGTCCGCTAGCCCGGCGTTCTGCTACGTCACACCATCCATTTGATTAATGGCGATATTGATTTGCGAAATCCCCGGCTCTGCTCACCGGATGCCATCATGATTTCATCCATGATGGTCATGACACTTTTCTGACGTCATTCAGCACTTTGCTCATGGTTTTCAAGCTACTTCGACCAGGCCAGCGCCTTGCTGAATGCTGGTCAGCGAGTTATTAATCATTAAGCCAATTTTCTTGGCTGCCGTGGCGCTGCGCTGCGCTAGAGTGCGTATTTTTCGGAGCCACCACAGCGAACAATTTTGCCCTGCTCTCCGGAGCGTGCGGCTTCTACGAGCGTGTACCACGATAACCGATAGAACAAGATACTTCTCTGTAAAGGATGGTTTTTCAGCTTCGCATCCACCACGCAGCCGGTAAACTGGCCATATTTGGCCGAGATATTGCTATCATACACCGAGAGGCTTTCAATCAGGCGAGTATCATTCCGGATGACCAGCGGGAAAATCGGTCTTGGCGTTGCCTTTTGCTGTCGAGCCACATATCCTACGTTCATACTAGGATTCAGACGATCGTTATTGGAAAAGCCATCGATCATATAATTGTTATTATAGAATTTTCCCCCGTGGAAGAAAACCACGTCCAGCGCCAGTTCCCCAGGGTCTCTGACTATTACACGATGATTCAGAGAACTGTACGTTAGGATTAGTGCGCAGTAATTCGGTGACATTGCCGTTAACAACCGGCTTTTTGCAATCTCTTCCACGGTCAGTTGTTGGCTGCCGATCTCCAACGGGCCCGGCGTTATTTGCGCCTGCACCGTAATCACATCACCCCAGTTACCTGCCGCCGCAGATGAGGATATGGCGTCATTCTATACAGGCGCGGTGTTAATCTGCAACAACGGGCGAATAATAAGTCCTTTGCCGTCATCGGTCGGTTCCGCATACAGATTATTGCCGCGCAACAACGCTTCCAGCGCCTGCTTTCCCGCCACCAGTTGGCTGTCTACGCCAACCCAACGTTAAGCCAGTTTGCCGTGCCAACTGTATCAGCGATTTTTCCAAGGGTTGCGCGGCAACTGAACCGTGCTGACCGTAGCGGCCTGCGCCATCCCGGCGATTTAATGCCACAGTCAAAACTGCCTGCGGCCAAAACTTTCCCTGATGCGTAATAAAAATGGACATGAATACGAGTTCCCTGCCTGCTGCTATTTTTAATTTCCACTGAAGATGACGTCAGGCAGCAAAAATCGGTGAAGGAAAACGAAAATAATTTTAATAATCATTCTTAGTATTTAATAAGAATTTGATTTTATAGCGTTACTTTTTGCTGTCGATCAACACCATGGCGTGGATGGGCTTCCGATAGGAGAGTGGAAGAGAATGACTGAGTAACGAAAGAGCGCGGCCGATATCATCCACCGACAAGACGCCGGTAAAACGCAGTTATCAAGCATACGCCGATCGTGCGAGTCCAGATAGATAAACACCACGGTGATAACGACATAGCTCCTAGAGCACCTTGTTCAAGGGCGCATTTCAAACACGAATTGGTTTTGCAGCCAGCCCGCTTCTTCCATAGCGTCCTGCACGTCATCTAGCAATGCATACTGCGTGAGGCTGACCTGTTGACCCGCATTCAGATCAACTCTGACCGCAGGATCGTCCTGTGCAGTGATGCGAACACGAGATTCTTCTACATGCACCCGGGTTTCCTCTCCCACTTCGCGCACGCTATAATGTGTGCCTAGTCCCTTGGGCGGAAGCCTGTAAGCTGCGAATCACAAACGGGCGTTCGGTAGGATCTTTTGCCATCTGCGCGTAAGCTTCCCCTTTCACCAGTTCCACCGTGCATTGTCGGGTATCAAAGTGCAGGTTAACCGCAGAGTCGGTATTTAACGTCAATACGCTGCCATCATCTAACCTCAGGCGTCGGATTTCCCAGATTGCCATACGCTAATCCGCCAAGCAGTAGCTACTATAAGACAGTTGGCTGGCAAGCAGGCCCATCAACCCCAGCACAAAGGCAAAAGAGAGAAACCGTTGTTGGCGCGCCTTACGCTACGTTATGGCCGGTGTCAGCGCCGCACTGAATCAGAGTTGTTGCATCTGGTGATAAACCCGCTCATGACGCGGTTCGCACCAGCCAGCGCTGCCATTCGGCAGCACGTTCGGCATCCACCGGCCTCGTTTTCCTCGGTTTCAGAAAAGCGGATGAACCACTCAGCGGCTTGTTGCTGGATACACGCTAACTCAGCTTTCTGATTCATCGCTTTCTAGACTAAAGATACGGGTATGGAAATGGATCATGGCTTTTGCTAGATACTGTTTAACGCTGCTTTCGCTCACGCCCAACGTAACGGCGATATCGCGATAGGAATGGCCCTTCAACACATGCCATGATGAACGTGTGCTGCACTTTTCATCCATCTCTTTATTTTCATCCATCTCTTTATTGAGGATATTTGGCGCCATGGCTGGCTACCAATTGACTGATTGCCACACGCTGTCCGGCAGATTGCGCTTCTGCCCCTCCGCCAACAATGCCGCCAATACATCCTCTTCCAGTTTTTGCTTACGAAACTTGTCGATCATCACATGGTTGGCAGTGACCATCAGGTAAGCAAGTGGATTACAGATTGCTTCCGGCTCTGCCAGGGTCAGAAGTTTGAGGAAAGCATCGTGTGTCAGATCGTCCGCCAGATGGCGACAACCGGTTTTTTACTGAGCCATCCCCGGTATGAGAGTGGTAAAATATACTCCAGAATGTCGTTAGCTGCGTCATAGTCGGTGAAAATAAAATACCCCAAAATTAATTGATATTTATCATCATATAAGCGAATCGCACGACGAAACAGTTTTTAAACAACAAACCAAAAAACCAACAATAGAAATCAATATTCTTGATCTTCGATCAGACGCTTCCCAAGCGTTACAGAACCTACGATATCGTAGTTCAGCTTTTCATACATGCCGATCACCGCATCATTGTCCTGACGCACTATCAAGTGGATTCTAGGGCAACCGAGTGCGATCAGTTTTTCTCAAGACGGCTAATTAACGCGTTAGCGATGCCACGCCCGAGAAAATCCGGATGGACGCCAGATAGTAGGCTGATCCGCGATGGTCGTCATACACCGCCCATCACCGAACCCACGATTTCGACGCCCACTTCGGCTAGCAAAAAGCGGGTTTCCATGGAATTCCCCATTGATCACTAAGGAAAATCTGATTATCGCGAGATCTCTCGCAGACGCAATATTAATTTGCTATCATCCCCTCTGTCGCAGTCGCTCAGCAACAGGAAAGGCAACACCTCGCCGTTGTGACAGACTATACTGGTGTCCCTTTTGTTGTAATGGATTTGCTAACACCGTCATGAGTCAACCTGATATTTCCGCCGTAAAGTCCTTTTTACTGACGCTGCAAGACACTCTGTGTCAGCAGCTTGCCGCCGTAGACGGCAAGAGCAGTTTTAATGAGGAGTGTTGGCAACACGCCGATAGCGGTGGGCGCAGCCGGGTGATAACTCAGGGCGCTGTATTCGAACAGGCGGGCGTCAACTTCTCTCACGTGATGGGCGATACGCTGCCATCTTCGGCCAACGCGCACCGGCCCGAACTTGCCGGACTCCGCTTTCAGGCCATGGGGATTTCGTTGGTTATCCATCCCTTAAATCCGTATGTGCCTACCAGCCACGCCAACGTGCGTTTTTTCTTTGTGGAAAAAGAGGGTGAAGCGCCGGTATGGTGGTTTGGCGGTGGGTTCGATCTCACCCCGTTCTACGGCTTCACCGAAGACGTCGTACACTGGCACCAAACCGCGCACGATCTTTGCCAGCCGTTCGGTGATGACGTTTATCCGCGTTACAAAAAATGGTGTGATGATTACTTTTTTCTCAAGCACCGTAACGAGGCACGCGGAGTTGGAGGACTGTTTTTTGATGATTTGAACACGCTGGATTTCACCATAAGCTTTGCGTTTATGCGCGCAGTCGGAAACGGTTTTCTCGACGCTTACCTGCCGATCGTCTCGCGACGCGCGGCATTGCCCTGGGAAGAGCGAGAACGCCAGTTTCAGCTCTACCGTCGTGGCCGCTACGTTGAGTTTAATCTAGTGTGGGATCGCGGCACGCTGTTTGGCCTGCAAAGCGGCGGGCGCACCGAATCGATACTGATGTCGATGCCGCCGCTGGCGCGTTGGGAATACCAATACCAACCGGAGCCGGACGGCCCTGAAGCTGCACTTTATCGTGATTTTTTGCCGGTAAAAGATTGGTTAGCTAAGGACCTTGCATGAACGACAATACCGACGCAGAACCCCAAATTTGTGTGGATGCTGACGCCTCCCAATGTGATTAAAGAAGTGCTGTATCGCGCTGCCGATCGCACAAAAACGCGTGTCATTTTGGTCGCCAATCAGTCACTGCGCACGCCGCCGTCACGTTACATCTCGTCAGTGCGCGTTGCCGCCGGGTTTGACGTGGCGGATAACGAAATCGTGAAACGCGTCAACATCGGGGATTTGGTAAGTACCGCCGATATTCCGCTGGCAGCAGAAGTGCTGGAAAAAGCCGTAGCGCTTAACCCACGCGGTGAAACCTACACGCCCGCCACCAATCCGTGAACGACTGACGATGCGAGATTTTATGGATACACTGCGCGCTAGTGGTGTGCAAACCGGTGGACCGGATACCCTCAATCAGAAAGATCGCCAGCACTTTGTCAATGAGTTGGATAAGTGGTTGATCCAACGGCGTTAATTCACTGATAAAAACAGCCATTCCCACGCACTTCCGTCATTCCTCTGCGAATGCTGGAATCTCTAACAGAAGAAACACGTTTATTTTATTCTTACATAGATCCCCGACTTTTGCCGAGGACGACGAAGGGGTAAAGCGGTTTTGTCATTAGTCTGAAAGCCCACAAATGGGCTATTTGCTGTACAGCTCACAGATCGATTTACAGCGGCTGAGTCTGCGCTTCCACCCACGTCTAGCGCCACCATGTTAACGATACACTGTACCGAGAGGCGATCGGCGTCAAGATGTGCACCGGGTTTGGAAACGCCCATTAGCACCCGGTCCACCGTCATCACTTCAGACAAGGAAACGCGCAGCAGGTTATAGCTGATACGCGGCACTTCCATGTTCGGCATGATGAGAATATTGGCAGAGCCTTTTAATTAGCTGTCCGGTATTTGCTAGCGGCGAATCGCTTCCACCAGCGCGGTATCGCCGTGCATCTCACCATCCACTTCCAACTCCGGTGCCAGCGTATTGATCAACGCCAACGCCTTACGAATTTTGCGTGCGGTAGGCAAGTTCGAAGTACCAAAGTTGGAGTGCAACAAAACAGCGCGACTTTCGGTTCGATACTGAAACGACGCACGGTGTACACGGCCATCAAGGCGATTTTTGCCAGTTGCTTTAGCGTTGTGTCTGGGTTTTGACATAGGTGTCAGTGATAAAATGTATTGCCACTCGGCAGCAATAGGGCATTCATGGCACTCACCACGTGTACCCCCTTAGCCGGTATAACCCAGCACCTTCTTGACCATCTCGAAATGCTCTTCATAGGTGCTCCGATGGTGCCATAAATCATCGTATCCGCTTCACCGCGTTGCACCATGATGACGGTAATCACCGTCGGGTTGCGGATTACCTCACGATGCGCGGTTTCCTGCGAGACGCTACGGCGTTTCATTAACGCATAATATTCCGACTAGTACTCCTTGAAGCTCGGATCGGATTCGTTATTCACCACCTCAAAATCTTTACCGATAGTGATTTGCAGGCCAAGTTTTTACAGACGCTTCTCGATAACAACCGGGACGACCGATCAGAATAGGGAAAGCCAGCCCATAGCGTCACCAGTTCTTGCGTGGCGTGCAGCACGCGCGGATCTTCCTCTTCGGCAAATATTACGCGTTTTGGCTGCCGCCGCGCCTGAGAAAATATCGGCTTCATAAACAGGTTGGTTTTATAGATAAACTGCGGCAGTTTCTCGATATAAGCATAAAAGTCGAGAATAGGACGCGTCGCCACGCCTGAACCCATCGCCGCATTTGCCACCGCTGGCGCAATCTTGATGATTAAGCGTGGGTCAAAAGATTTCGGGATAATGTATTCAAGGCCAAATAACAATTCCTGATCGCCATACGCCGAGGCCACCACTCCACTCTGTTCCGCCAGCGCCAAATCAATAATCGCCTTCACACATGCCAGTTTCATCATCTTCGTTGATGGTAGTTGCACCTATATCCAGTGCGCCACGGAAAATAAACGGGAAGCACAGCACGCTATTAACCTGATTCGGATACTCGCACCACTTTGGCTAAGGGCGGCAGGATCTCCGGTTCCAGGTTTGCCAGCGTCATGATCATCGGACGCGGCGCCATGGTTTTCACCATGTCCTGCGTCAATATGCCGGGGCTGGAACAGCCCAGGAAGATATCGGCATTAGGGATCATGTCACCCAGTTTGTGCGCACCAGTGTCTTACACCGCGTAAATCGCCTTGTTCTCTTCCATGTTAGCATCACGACCTTTGTAGAGCACGCTGCGTAAGCCACACACCACGATGTTGTGTTTCTTCAGACCAAGCGCCACCCCACCAGCAAATTCAGGCAGGCAATAAAGGCAGCATCCGCGCCGGATACCACCAGAGGCACCTCAGAGATGTTTTTCCTCACCACGCGCAGGCCGTTCAATACTGCCGCAGTACAGATGATCGCCGTGCCGTGCTGATCATCATGGAACACTAGGATCTTCATGCATTCACGCAGTTTCTTCTCAATAAAGAGAACGCCCTTGCCTTCCATTACCGGCTTTCCAGCCAACGCACCAATGTTACCGAGGCCAATCACCGCCGTTCCGTTGGAAACCACCGCGACCAGATTGCCGCGTGCGGTATATTTGTAATCAGCCAGCGGATCTTCAGCTATTTCAAGACAAGGTGCAGCAACGCCCGGAGAGTAGTCTAACGCCAAACTGCTTGTATCCCCGTCATACTTCAAGTTGCAGGTGTGTTGGCTACGCTCGCTCACCTGAATCACTTACTTGAGTAAGCTTATCGGGATTTTATATGAACGCATCCCGTTTGCAAGGCTTCCACGGTGTTGACATTGACGGTAGGTTTCAGCTCTATATCCGGCCTTGTTGCAGCCGGTACTGCGGGCCTCGATGTAATTCGCTGACTCACGCCTT
>JBPETC010000091.1:0-7582 GCA_051710325.1 Symbiopectobacterium sp. | reverse complement strand
GTATATCAGGATTAATTTGGGAACGTAAACCTCCCTCATTTCATGAAATCAGAAGTTTGTCAGAGCGTCTTTACACTGATGAGAAAGGGAGTGATTATGCACGAAAATTGCTAGGACATAAGTCCTCGTCTACCGTGTCGATATGCGTTTACGCCCGTTTGGCGACAGCGGTCCACTGGTGCTCAGCTTTGCTGCGATGGAAGAGTATTATCAGGAGCAGGGGCGTGATTTGGAACGCTACGCCATGATGAAAGCGCGTTTGATAGGCGGCATGGAAGATGCCTACAGTCAGGAACTGCGCGCGTTTCTGCGTCCGTTTGTGTTCCGCCGTTATATCGATTTCAGTATGATCCAATCACTGCGTAACATGAAGAGCATGTTTGCCCACGAAATATATGGCGACACGATCTGCGTAACAGCATCAAGCTGGGCGCGGTGGTATTCGCGAAATTGAATTTATCACACATGTTTTCCAACTGATTCGCGGTGGACACGTGAACCAGGATTGCAAGGCTGGAAACTGCTGCCGACGTTGCAACATGCCGGTAGTTTGGGAACTGCTCTTGCCGCAGCAGGTGAACAAACTGAGCAATGCCTATCTGTTTTACGGCGGCTGGAAAACCTGTTGCAAGCGATTGCCGATGAGCAAACGCAAACCTTGCCGCAAGAAGCGCTGAATCAGCAGCACTGGTGTGGGGCATGGAGTTTGCCGGCTGGAAAGCGTTAAACGATGCCTTACAAAACCATATGCTAGCGGTGCGCCGGATGTTTAACGACCTGATTGGCGATAATGCGCAGGATGGGCAGGATGTACCGGAGGGCAGCAGTTACAAAATACAATAGCGTATGGCTGGACGCGTCCGATGAGGTGGATATGAGAGCGTTAATGCCTCTCATTACTGATTTTCGTCATGATTTTGTCAAACGTACCATTGGCTCACGCGGGCGTGACGTGCTCGATCATCTTATGCCGCTGCTGCTGTCCGAAGTGTGTGATCACCAGCAGGCTAAGATTATTTAGCCGCGCCTAACACCATTATTGCTCGGTATCGTGACGCGCACTACCTATCTGGAACTGTTGCTGGAATCGCGTACTTTGTTGATTCAGTTGGTCCGTCTGTATCCTGCCTCACAGATGGTGGCAAGCTAGTTGGCTCGTTATCCGCTGCTATTGGATGAACTGCTCTATCCGTCGACGCTCTACCACCCGCTGGCGCCGGAAGCCTATCACGATCAACTACGCTAATACCTGATGCGCGTGCCTGAGGAAGACGAAGAGCAGCAACTGGAAGCGGTGGAGGCAGTTCAAATAGGCGCAGCAGTTGCGCATTGCCGCTGGCGACATTGCAGGCGTGCTGCCAGTGATGAAAGTGAGCAATCACACTTAAACTCTATCTGGCGGAAGCCATCATCGCCGCTGTAATGCAGCAAGCCTGGACGAAGATGGTAGCGCACTATGGGCCAACCGATGCATCTGCATCAGCGCGAAGGACGCGGCTTTGCGGTGATTGCTTATGGCAAGTTGGGTGATTGGGAACTGGGCTACAGCTCCGATCTCGATCTGGTGTTCTTACTGGATTACCCATATGAGGTAGTAACTGACGGTGAGTGCAATATCGATGGTCGCCAGTTCTATCTCCGTTTGACGCAGCGTGTGGTGCACTTGTTCAGTACGCGCACCTCCTTCTCGGGCATTCTGCACGAAATCGATACTCGCCTGCGCCCATCTGGGGCCGCAAGAATGCTGGTCAGCACAGCCTGGCTTTTAGCGATTATCAACAACATTAAACCTGGACCTGGGAACATCAGGCGCTGGTGCGTGCACGCATGGTCTACGGTGAGCGTGGCGTACAGGCGTAGCTTGAGGCGATCCGGCGTCAGATTTTATGTCAGGAACGCGAGCCGGAGATGCTCTATGTGCACAAGTGCGCAAAATGCGCGAGAAGATGCGTTAGCATTTGGTCAATAAAGACCTCAATCTGTTTGATCTGAAAATCGATGAGGGCGGTATTACCAATATCGAATTTATCGTGCAGTATCTGGTACTGTGTTATGCGGCACAGGAGCCAGACCTGACGCGCTAATCTGATAACGCGCGCATTCTGGAGCCAATTGCTAGTGCAGCGTGATGGACTAGGTAGAAGCCGGGCTTTGACGTTGGCGTACATCACCCTGCGCGATGCGTTGCATCATCTGGCATTTCAGGAACACTCGGCGCGTGTAAGCGGCTGAAAGCTTTTTTACCAAGCGTCAACAGGTGAAAACCAGCTGGGAGAAATGGCTGGGGGTGCCGGGGCGTATAGTAGGCAACGAATGTTGTTTCAAAGGGCTGCGGGGACTGTGCTATTATTGCGTTCAACTGTATGACAAAAACATCTTGGAATAGGTGAATGAAAGTTTCATTACCTGATTTTCGTCAGGCTGGCGTGCTGGTGGTAGGGGATGTGATGCTGGATCGATACTGGTACGGTCCTAGCAGCCGTATTTCTCCAGAAGCGCCTGTACCAGTAGTCAAAGTCGATACCATTGAAGAACGTCCCGGCGGTGCGGCCAACGTGGCTATGAACATTGCGGCGCTGGGTGCCAACTCCCGTCTGGTCGGGTTGACGGGCATCGATGATGCCGCACGCGCGCTGAGCGCCAAACTGAGCGATGTGAACGTCAAGTACGATTTTGTTTCCGTCCCGACGCATCCTACTATCACCAAACTGCGTGTGTTATCGCGCAACCAGCAGTTGATTCGCCTGGATTTCGAAGAAGGTTTTGACGGCGTTGATCCGCAGCCGATGTTGGAACGTATTGCGCAGTCGTTGCCGAAAATCGGCGCGCTGGTGCTGTCAGACTACGCGAAGGGCGCTCTGGCTCATGTGCAGATGATGATTCAAACCGCCAATGCGGCGGGTGTGCCGGTACTTATTGACCCGAAAGGGACCGATTTCGGGCGCTATCGCGGTGCCACCTTGCTGACCCCGAACCTGTCAGAGTTTGAAGCGGTTGCTGGACGCAGCAAAACCGAAGAAGAACTGGTAGCACGCGGAGAGAAAATGATTGCCGATTTTGATCTTTCCGTACTGCTGATCACCCGTTCCGAACAGGGTATGACGCTGCTTCAGCCGGGGAAAGCGCCGCTGAATCTGCCGACACAGGCGCAGGAAGTCTACGATGTGACCGGTGCGGGCGATACTGTGATTGGCGTATTGGCAGCGGCGCTGGCGGCTGGAAATTCACTGGAAGATGCCTGTTTCCTGGCGAACGCCGCCGCGGGTGTGATGGTGGGTAAGTTGGGAACCTCTACCGTCACACCTATCGAGCTGGAAAATGCCATTCGTGGTCGCGATGACAGCGGTTTTGGTGCGATGGATGAAGCGCAAATGAAAGCGGCTGTCGCGCAGGCGCGCCTGCGCGGCGAAAAAATTGTCATGACCAACGGCGTGTTCGATATTCTGCATGCCGGTCACGTCTCTTATCTGACGAATGCACGCAAGCTGGGCGATCGCTTGATTGTTGCGGTGAACAGCGATGACTCCACAAGCCGCTTGAAAGGCTCCACGCGTCCGGTCAATGCCCTGGCGCAACGTATGGCAGTGTTAAGTGCCCTCGGGGCGGTGGACTGGGTGGTGCCGTTTGAAGAGGATACCCCGCAGCGCCTGATTGCTGGCATTTTGCCGGATATTCTGGTCAAAGGCGGTGACTACAAGCCGGAAGATATTGCAGGCAGTAAAGAGGTGTGGGCCAATGGCGGTGACGTCCAGGTGCTGAACTTTGAAGATGGCTGTTCTACCACTAACATTATTAATGCCATCAAAACTAATACGCCGCAATAAACCAAGAGTACGGGTAACCATCCAGTGACAGTTGAACATCTGACATCACGTGTAACCGAGCTACACGTGCAATTGCGACACCAAGAATATAAATATCACGTTGAAGATGCGCCGGAAATTCCTGATGTGGAATATGACCGCCTGATGAATGAGCTCAAGGCGATCGAAGCGGAATATCCTGAACTAATTACGCCAGATTCGCCCACGCAGCGAGTTGGCGCGGCTCCCCTGCCAGCTTTCGAGTCCGTGCGCCATGAGGTGCCGATGCTATCGTTGGATAACGTATCCGATGATGAAAGCTATTTGGAGTTTTACAAACGCGTGCAGGATCGCTTGAAAAGCGGTGAGAAACTGACCTTCTGTTGTGAGCTGAAGCTCGATGGTTTGGCGGTAAGCCTGCTGTATGAAAACGGCCTGCTGGTGCAGGCCGCCACGCGCGGCGATGGCACGACGGGGGAAAACATTACCGCCAATATCCGTACTATCGGTGCCATTCCACTGCGGTTGCACGGTGATAACATCCCTACGCGCGTTGAAGTGCGTGGCGAAGTGTTTATAAAACACCGTGCCTTTGAAAAGATGAATAATGAAGCCCGGCGAACTGGTGCCAAGATTTTTGCCAATCCGCGCAATGCGGCGGCGGGGTCGTTGCGTCAGCTCGATCCGCGCATTACAGCCAAACGTCCCCTGACGTTCTTCTGTTATGGCGTTGGCCTGTTGGAAGGCGGAACCTTGCCAGCAAGCCATCTGGCACGCCTGAAGCAATTTAAAGCCTGGGAATTGCCGGTTAGCGACCGTATTCGTTTGTGCACTAGCAGTGCAGACGTGCTGGAATTTTATCGTCAGGTGGAGCAAGAGCGCGCTACGCTCGGGTTTGATATTGACGGCGTGGTGGTCAAAGTTGACGACTTGGCATTGCAAGAGCAGCTCGGGTTTGTGGCGCGCGCGCCGCGCTGGGCGGTAGCCTTTAAATTCCCGGCGCAGGAACAACTAACCTGGCTGCACGGCGTTGATTTTCAGGTAGGGCGCACTGGTGCCATTACTCCAGTGGCACGCCTTGAGCCGGTTGCCGTTGCCGGGGTGATGGTGAGTAATGCCACCTTGCACAACCGCGATGAGATTGAACGTCTCGGCATACAGATAGGCGATCGCGTTATCGTGCGGCGCGCAGGCGATGTTATTCCGCAGATCGTTGGGGTAGTGGAAGCAGAACGTCCTGCAGATGCGAGTGCTATCGACTTTCCTGAGCAATGCCCGGTGTGCGGTTCCGAGGTGGAGCGCGTTGACGGTGAGGCGGTGACGCGCTGCACTGGCGGGTTGATCTGCGGCGCACAGCGTAAGGAAGCGTTAAAGCACTTTGTCTCCCATCGTGCGCTGGACGTAGAAGGTATGGGTGACAAGGTCATCGACCAACTGGTGGAAAAAGAGTATGTCAAAAACCCCTCCGACCTGTTCAAGCTTAGCGCTGGCATTCTGACCAGGCTGGATCGTATGGGGCCGAAGTCGGCGCAGAATCTTGTCAATGCGCTGGAAAAAGCTAAATCCACCACCTTTGCCCGTTTCCTGTTTGCGCTGGGTATCCGTGACATAGGGGAAGCGACCGCAGGCAATCTGGCACAGCATTTTGCCACCCTGGATAACCTGCTAGCGGCGGATGAAGAAGCGCTACTAAAAGTGGCGGATGTGGGGCCGATCGTGGCGAATCATGTGCTCCATTTCCTACAAGAAACGCACAACCAGAAAGTGATTCGCGATCTTATCAATCCTGAGGGAATCAATATTCATTGGCCTGACATAGAAAAGGTGGATGTTGCGATGCTCGATAACCCGTTTTCCGGCAAGACCATTGTACTGACGGGATCGTTGAGCCAGCTAGCCCGTGATGAAGCCAAGGATCGCCTGACGGCGCTGGGCGCGAAAGTGAGCGGCAGCGTGTCCAAGAAAACCGATATGGTGATTGCCGGGGAAGCCGCGGGCTCCAAGCTGGCCAAAGCACAAGAGTTGAATATCCCGGTGATTGATGAAGCTGAGATGATCCGCCTGCTTGGAGCCTAACCGATGGAAAAAGAGTGTTTGATCGCCATCACTACCCAAAAATGCCATCTGGCAAGTATCAGGGACATGTACTGATCGATTTTCCTGAGGAGTATTTGCTGTGGTTTGCCCCAAGGATTTGTTTCCCAAAGGGTGACTGGGCGATTTGATGCAACTGACGCTGACCTTCAAGATTGAAGGGCTGCAAGGGTGTCTGAATGGCTACATGTAGATGTTGATTTTATTCTCTCTTCGGTTGGCTTGTTAATTTCTTCCTGTTGAGTCGTAGACGTGGATGCCGCCTGCTGCTGTTTACTCTCCGATGATTCATTCTGCAACCTGGCGATTTTGGCCTGAAGCGCTTGAATCAACTGCTGCTGCTCCTGAATACTGGCATTTTCTTCATCCGTACTGACTTTCTCGAGGGAAAGCCAGCGATTTAGCCTGCTGCGTTAGCGTTTTAATCTGTTGATTAAGACGAGCAATTTGCTGCTCATTGCTGATCCCTGAGCTTGCGCTGCTGTCAGAGGCAGACGTCACTGCGCTGATTTGGTCATTTTTTCTCCTTGTCATTACCGCACTAGTTTTGCTTGTAGAGTATCGACGTTTATTCCCTCTAACTTGACAGGGATTTTGTTGGAATACAGAACGATAGAATCAGATTTTTATAGCAAATGTAATAATATGTGTTATTTGCCAGTGCCGAGAGAAATGCTGGAAGGGGCTATCGGTATTGCGTGGGACGCACGGCGAGGGAATTGTCCTTATTCCTAGCCGTATCGTGCGTTGAAATGGGGATTAATCAACTACCATACATATTGATGGTGTTGGTGAGCTGTTAGCCTGGCGGTTCAAACTTTCTGCCGTATCGGTTGATTTGCAGCACCATTTTGATATTGCTTTGGGTCATGATTTCGATTTGGGCGATGGATTGGTTAATCAACCATAATGCCTGCGTCTGCTCTTGCGTGGCTTTGCTGATCTCTTTGATCATGATAGAGACTTGCAACACTTCGCTGACGATATCCGCAATGTGTTTATCTGCGTTTTCTACCATGTTACCGCCTGACTTCACGCTTGCGACGTTTGCATCGATCAGCGTTTTGATCTCTTTGGCTGCAGAGGCAGAGAGTTGGGCCAGGTTGCGTACTTCGGCAGTGACCACGGGCAAAACTGTATCCTTTCACAGCCGCTCTGGCGGCTTCTCTTCTAGCGCAGCGTTGAGTGCTAGAATGCTGGTTTGAAAAACAATGCTATTGATCACGCCGATAATATCGACGATCTTATTGCGTGCCTTGGAGATGGATTCCATCATACAGATGGTTTCCCCAATAATATCCCCGGCTTTTTGCGCTGTCTAGCTGGCTGCTTCCGCTATATTGGTGGCCTGGATTGCCGTTTCGGCACTTTGCTGTATCGCAAGGGTAATTTCTTCGATTTTTAAAATATAAAAACTAGTGAATATAATTAGTTATAACATATAGTTATAATAATTTCATGTGAAACTACAGGATGTAATGAAACGCTTAGTTGTTACTGTGTTTTGCAAATTTTTTCAAGTTTGTAAATAAAATAAGAGGCGGTATTCTTTGCAAAATCTATAGTTCATTCAATAACCTAATACATCATCAAACGTAATACTCACGTTTGATGTAAGTACCGATAAGCCTATCGTGCATTTCGGATTACGATTGAGGCGTTTCAATCGGTTGCACAGCGTGCAG
>JBPETC010000090.1:0-7616 GCA_051710325.1 Symbiopectobacterium sp. | reverse complement strand
TACATCCACCGGGCTTATATGCCATCTGGCCTCACTGGTATAACAGTGGTCTGACGCCAAACGAATCTGAGCGACTCTACTACTTACAGTCTAATCCGGTGGCCAGTATTAGTTGAGCACTACAATCAGCGCATGAATCGGGCTGGCGACACGATATCAGCAGATTGTGCGATCAGGATCAGCGCGGCGGAAAAGGTACCGATAGCGTAGAGGATCAGGATCAGGCGGATATTTATTTTTGCCCTACTGATGGTTGATAATCGAGGCCATTGCCCTGTTGATAGTTGGTAATCGAGGCAAGAACCAGCACCAATACAGGCGCAACGGCTTTTAAGCCTCCGACAAACAGTGTGCCAAGCAGGCCGATAGCAAGAGCGGAGGAATAGGACAATAATGTAAGGAAGATACCCAGAGCCAGCCCGACAACAATTTGCTGCACCAGGCTGCCTCGCGTTATATAGCAGAAAACAGCAGAGTATGTATTTTCATAAAATTAACGGTATTCCCGTTCCGCAACCTAATAAGAGTTGTGTGGTAGCACGTTGCAGGATAAAAACCTCTGGAAGATGCAATGGGTTCTTTTCATAACCTATAACGAAGTATTCGCGCAGAACAGTATAGGGAAAGAGGCATTAAAAATGCGATGGCACACGATTTTGTGCGGCGGGTCATTCACAAATCGCCTCCTTTACAGAGGCGATTTGTGGTTTAGCGATCGATGCACTGATTCACCCATAGGTGAATCAGCAGCGTGATGGCTATAATGCTGGCTGCCACGCTCAGAGAGATAGCGCTAGGGATATGGAATAAGTCGATCAAGCATTATCTTGGTGCCGATAAATACCAGAATGACGGCCAGGTTATGCTTGAGCAGTGAGAACTTCTTCGCCACACGTCAGCCAGTAGAAAATATATGGCGCGCAGGCCCAGAATGGCGAACAGGTTGGAGGTCAGCACAATGAACAGGTCAGTGGTAACCGCAAAATGGTTGGGATACTATTAATGGCAAAGATAACATCGCTGATCTCAACCAGAATTAAGACTAAAAACAGTGGGTGTGACATACAGAATACCGTTGCGCCGCAAGAAGAAGCGTTCGTTTTCGATGATGTCTGTCATCCGAAGATGGCCGCGAAGCCAGCGCACTAACGGCTTGCTGCCGAGATCGCCGCCATCGTCTTTGGAAGAACGCCATTTTCAGGTCCGTAAACAGCAGGAACACGTCAAATACGTAGAGCAACTACTGGAACTGCGTAACCAGCCAACTGCCACCAAATACCATCAGCGTTCGCAGGATGATAGCACCCAGCACACCATAAACCAGTATACAGCGCTGATAGTGGACAGGCACGCTGAAATAGCTGAACAAATATCAGTCAGACGAAGACGTTATCGACGGCGAGCGCTTTTTCGATCAGATAGCTGGTGAGGAGAGCGAGGGCTTGTGTGTTGGCGACTTCTACGCCGAGCCTGTCTTTCAGATGCCATAAGAATCCGGCATTGAAGGCGAGCAACAGCGTAATCCAAATGAATGACCAAGCGCAGCAAGCTTGGCGAAATGTCATGGTTGGTGGCACTCTTGCGCCCTTGATAGAGCAGGTATACCGCCAGAATAGCGATAACGATGACAGCGAAGCTGCCCCAAAAACCACGGCGTACCTATGGAGTTTATAACTAGTTCTTTGCAAAAAAAATTAACACCGTTAGGTCTTATTTTATCTGGTGTGGTAGCAAGCTAGGCAAAAAACGACATGCATCGGAAGACATAGGTCGTTTGGTCACTCGCGTTGAAAATGTCCATCGCCTTCCGGCAAGGTCTTACTTACAACGCCAATGCGGAATGCTTATTGATTGATATAGCCCAATAATCGGAAGCATATCTCTACCTACTTTTTTATAGGCAAGCTTGATACATGACTTCGTAATGACGATTAACCGACGGAAAAGTTACTCCCATTTGCATCAGCAAAGCTAGGTGAAAAGTCGATCCAGGTTCAAATTCTATGAACACTTTTCACCTGCTCCGTTATTTATCCCCTAAAAGTACGTTGCTGTCGGTGGGGAACACCACGCCAGTCTGTCGGCGAATTTCTGTTTGTAAGCACGCTACGGTGAGTGAGCATGCCAGAAAAGGAGTGATTGAGGTCATTATGGGCGACTAGTGAGACAAAGGTTTCCACTTCATACAGCATGCTGTTAATGTGCTGCGGCGGTTGGGACAAATCGATTCATTGACCGTTGCGCGGACAACAGGCTCATGCTGGTATTCCGACAGCCTATCGATGACTAGCGAACCGTCTTCCCTGGATTTCACTGGGGATGGCACTGTTACTCACCTTGGAATGTTTGATAATCACGTCAAAATCCTCGTAATTCAGTACGACGCTGCCGTGTCCGTCCACTCCGCTTTCCAACAGGTTCGCACTGGCCTGAGCGTTGTGGGGAACGCCCCACAGGCTGACAACAAATTCCAGGCAGTAGTAAGCCAATATCCGTGACATAGCCGTTAGAAAACGTCGGATTAAAGGTGTTGGTATTCTCTCCCGCCAGATAGGGGTGGTAACAGGGAGAATATTGGCAGTAATTCAGAAACACTTTACGCAGCTGACCAATGCGCGACAAGCCCCTCCCTTGCGTCACCACGGCGTAATTGGGAAAGCTCGCGGTTTTGAACGCTTCAAATAACACGATCTGATTGGCTTACGCAGACGCGATCATTCTCTGCTCCTGGGTATGGTTCGATGCCAATGGTTTTTCGCAGACCACATGTTTTCCATGTTCAAGAAACAGGATGGATTGTTCCGTATACAGGCTATTTAGACTCACGATGTAAACCGCATTAATCATGTCGGACTTGACGAGCGCTTCCAGAGATGTGAAGAAGTATTCAACTAGATAGTCCGTTTGAAATTGCTGTGCTTTCCTACGAATGGGAGTAGATGGCGATCAATTTCATCTTACCGGTTTCATGTGCAGCATCAACAAACTGGCGCGTAATCTAACTGGTTCCTACAATAGTGAAACGAATCATGACGGATCGATATTCCTGGCGAGAGCATAACAAAACAGAGTAACATGATGTGGACAAGGTAATCGTCTCGTCGCGGTTCTGCGTAGGGGAAAACCACGGCAACCGGACGTCACGCGCTCGGATTCGCCCTGACTGACGAAAAGCATTTACTGCTCCCGACATTAATGGATACATTGCGCAACCTTTATGACGCGGGAGAGGCCGATGAGCCAATTTGAACTGGAAACGCGAACGCTCACGTGTGCGTTATCCGAAAACGTCTAAGAATTCCACCTTACAACCCTGGGAAGCGGCACATGCATTTTTGCTTAATGAGATTGCTACCATGGAGCTTGCGCCTAGGCCCGTTATGATTCTGAACGATACATTCGGTGCACTGGCCTGTGCATTACAGGCAATATGAGCCGCTCTGCGTCAGCGACAGCTACCTGAGCCAACTGTCGACGCGGCATAACCTGTCGTTCAACGGCTTTGCGCCGGAATCCGTCGTGTTATAAGACAGCCTGACGGCGTTACCTGACGCGCCATCGCTAGTGGTTATCAAGGTGCCAAAAACCTGGCGATGCTGCTTTGGAGCATCAGCTTCGTATGCTACGAATCGGTAGTCGCCACGCATACGCGAATTATTGCCGGCGCGAAGGTGCGTTATATTCATACTTCCACGTTGCAGTTGTTTGAAAAAATTATTGGCCCGACGCGGACTTCACTGGCTTGGAAAAGGCGTGCCTGATTCACTGCGATGTGGCACAAATCAATATAAGTATTCACTAACCGTTAAGTGGGAACTGGATGGGTATGGTTACCGCATCCATAACTATACCAACGTGTTCTCACGTGGTAGACTGGCAATCGGTACGCGCTTTTTTATGCAGCGCCTGACGAGTGATATTGAAGCAAAATGGTGGATTTAGGCTGCGGTAACGGGATTGTCTGGTTGGTGTCGCTGACGCAAAACCCGACAGCGCTGGTCAGCTTTATTGATGAATCTTATGTGGCACTGGCTTCCAGCTACATGAACGCGGCGGAAATTAACTGTCTACAAGATCTGCCTCGTGCCAGTTTTGTGGTGAATAATTCACTGGTCAACATTGCCCCTGATTTGCTGTAAGCCGTGCTGTGTAATCCACCGTTCCACCAGCAGCAGACCATCACCGACCATCTGGCCTGGAACATGTTTAGCAACGCACACCGCTGTTTAGCGCATGGCGGTGAGCTGCGTATCTTAGGCAATCGCCACCTCAATTACGATCAGAAGCTGAAACACCTGTTTGGCAACTGCGAACAGCTATCGGGCAACAATAAGTTTATGGTGCTGCGCGCGGTGAAGCGGGCATCGTCTCTCGCTGAGCGGGGCTTTAGTCACCGGCTATAGCGCCAAGCCGAGTGGCCTGATCGATGGCCCGCCGTGAAATCCTGTCCTGCACAGTAGATGATGGTATCGACGGCGATGCATCTCTTCATGACCTCATGAATAATATGTAGCCCGGCATCCTCTTGCCATGAGGAGCCGGACTCCACCAGATCGAGCATGGACAGGTGGTAGATGATAATAAAGTGTGAGCCGGTTGCACGGCGTACTGTACGCATAATTTCCAACGCGAAGTAGCAGCAGTTCTTTTCGTTACCACCCCAGTCATCATGCCGCTGGCTGGTGCGTTCGACAAGAAACTGATTAATCAGATACCCTTCAGAGCCCATGATTTCCATACTGTTATAGCCAGCTGTGCTGGGCCAGCGACGCACAGCGCGCAAAATCAGTAATGGTGTGTAAAATTCCTCCTGGTCATGGCGTGGGGAAGGAAGGGGCTGATCGGTGCCTTAATGGCGTAAGGTGTAGTGGAATCGGGTTGATAACTGTGTCGCCCCGAATGCAGAATTCGCAGCGCAATTTCCCTTCTCGCTTCATACATCGCAGCGCTTATTATTGGGATACGTGAGGTAATTTCTCTTCATGTTCAAGCGTCGTTTCGCCAGCGACTACGGCAACTTTGGCGTTGGGGCAATACCGCCCCACGCTAACAATCAGTGCTACACCACCCTGCACACGTTCTCGGTAAAATGCCGCCAACCGTTCAGTGCCCTGTGCATGTTTTCCAAAACTGGTATGTATTGAGCCCATTATGACGCAGTTTTTTAACGTGGTGAAGCCTCAAATTGAGGGGCTAAAAAGCTTAGGGTAGAGGCGTGCATGATGCTTTCCACAGAAACCGCGCAAGAAACTTGCCTAATAAATTTACTGTAGCGAGTGTTGAATAATATGTGAAATAAATATTTATTTAATGTGATTTATATCATTCTCTGCGGCGACACTCAATAACCGGAGTGGTATGCTAGAAGGCTTGTTGTCCGTGCCAACAAATATTATAATTCGCGGGATCAGAGTGCTAAGGAATTGCTATGTGGGTGGATGAGTGGGAACCGGCGCTGGAAAGTGCGCTTACCGATTTGGAGCGTTGTGTCAGGTTGCAGCAATAAGGCTGGCGTCAGGATCGTGAAAGCTGGCAGCAGCATCTCACACAGGCCCAATAGAGGGAAGAGGAGCTGTGCGCGCAGATCGAAAAGTTGGTGATTCAGTTAAACTCTATACTTATAGATGCATCGCCGGAAAGAAATCCCCTGGTGCAGCGCATTAAAATGATTGGCGTCTATATTGACGCTTTGGCGAAGGATGCCTCCGCCTTTAGTCGTTCACTTTCTTGATCGATTTGATTTGTTATATTTTCCACTGGTGTTGGTGCTCGCTGAGCAAACGGCAGAAGACTGCTTCCACCAGTGCTTGCGCGGTTTCACGCGCCAACCTCAGCAGATTAATTTTCAATTCCACTTCAATCGTAAATCCGATTGGTGCGGCACCAATTCCGACCACTCCCCTCAATGGAGGTCGCCACTGGCAGTGCAACTTTTTCTTTAGCTAGCGACAAATTTCAGCGCACCAAGGAAACAGGCAGAGTAACCTGCGGAAAACAGCTGTTCCGGGTTAGTCCCTTCTCCACCGGAACCGCCCAGTTCGCGCTGTGTCGTCAATTTGACGCTCAGTTGCTGAGCGGAGGATTCGGCTCGAGCAACCACGTCCGCCAGTGGCTTTTGCGTGAACGACACACAGTACTTTTCAATGGGCATAGTGTAACTCATACAGGCTATTTTTATCATGATATTAAACAGTGTGCTATTTAAATAGTTGAAATAAAAGTCGAGAATAAGAGGGCATCAAAGATTCCAGATCAGTCTGGCACGCAGGTATTCTAATTGCTGCTTGATCGCTTGCAGCGTGCTGTCATCACATTACGTTGCACACCGCATGTTTTCCGGTATAGCATGCGCTTTTTATTGCAATGCGCCGCCTTCTTTCCGTCAACCGAATCAGTATCTGACATTCATCTTCCGCACTGCGCTTTCTGCTGACCAAGCTAGATTACTGCAATCGTTTAAGCAACGGCGTCAGCGTAGCGGAATCCAGATAAATCCATTCACCTAGTTTCGATACCATAAGTCCGTCGCGTTCCTACAACACCAGCATGACAAGATACTGGGGTAGGTGAGTGACAGTGCTACCAGCTGTTTTCGATAGACTTTATTCATTGTCAGATTAACTGAATAGAGTGTGAAACATAGCTGCCCGTCAAGCTGATAGGCTTGCGCTGACAATGTTGCAGCACTATCTATGTTCAACACTGTCAGGACGACAATCGTCGTTAACGAGTAACCTAGAAAGAGAGGTAGCACTATGCGTAAACTGACAGCGATTCTGGTGGCATCTACATTGACGTTTGGCGCGGCGGGCGGGTATTGCGCATGCGAACGATGCTTAAAAGGCCACGGTCATGAAGTTCGTATGATGAAGGTGGAAGCTTGCATGATGAAAGGTGAATTCGGTGGCCCTCGTGGACGGCATGCATGAAGAGTGGATGCTTAAAGATTTCAACTTAACCGAGGTGCAGAAAAACAGGTTGGGGATAGCATTCGCGATTCGCGCGATAACATGCGCAAAAGTGATGCAGGATGAGCATCGCGCAATCCGTGATGTGATTGCGGCAGATACGTTCGATATGGCGAAAGCCCAGGCGCAGGTCAATAAGCAGAATGAAATTCATGAAGCGCGGATGGTAAGCCGTCTGGAAACGAAGAACAAGATCTATAACGTTCTGATACCGGATTAGAAAAGCAGTTTAACAAAAATTGTGATAACCGCATCAATCACAAGATGGCGGAACCCACGAAGAAGGCTGCAGCTAAGTAATTCAGCCTTTCTCTTCTGAGAACCGCCTTAGAACATTTCCAGTATGAAGATGTAAACATGTATCGCTGCAACAAGGGTAATTAGAATGTTTGCCAGCACAATCAAGCCTTATCGGAACCGTGATGTAGTGGAGTAAAGCATAGGTAAGTGGGTGGTAATAAAGAAGTAATTTTTAATGTTTCGTCGATCACTGGGCACACTTTTATGCATGGTGAGCTATAAGTCGATCATTCATTCAATAACCTAATACATCATCAAACGTAATACTCACGTTTGATGTAAGTACCGATAAGCCTATCGTGCATTTCGGATTACGATTGAGGCGTTTCAATCGGTTGCACAGCGTGC
>JBPETC010000089.1:0-7679 GCA_051710325.1 Symbiopectobacterium sp. | reverse complement strand
TGCCATAACTGTGTTTTTTTACAGAGACTGTCTGTTCACAAAACGAACATCTTACATCAACTGTAGCCACAGTATCTCCACATCCAAAACAGGAGGGTTTATACTGTGATTAATTTATTGGATGATTTGATCCTACTTTCGCATTATCTCCATCGTTTTGATTGGCGTGATAGCCTGTGCGCTGCTGTCGCCTGTGATTCGTCGAGAGGTTATTCGCCGTTTCCGGCAAGAAAACCTGCAGATATGGGATATCCTATTGTTGATGCTCTATTTCGTTATCGTCGATACCATCGAACATCACCTATTACTTGCGTTTCTCTTTTTCTACGACACCGCGCGTACGGATTTGCTGAAAGAGCTGTTTGAACTGCCCTGTATATTTTTGCTGTTTGCCATTGCATTCCTACTGCAATGTAATGAAAAGCAGATCGGAACCAAAACAGTGTCAATTTCATATGCTGCATTGCATGATATTCTAAACTAGATTACCATAACAAATAATTAAAGTTTTCAATTTCAGTTAATGAAAAACTACCATAACACTACCTTAAATTGTTCACTTTGGAGTGTGAAGGGAGCCATGTTTGGTATGTATTGGTAGGGGTTTTTCTTGGCGCGGCGATGATTTTACCTCTGGAGCCGCAAAACGCTTATGCGATGAATCCGATGAATCAGGGTATTCGGCGTTAGTATTATACGATGATTGCCCTGTTGTGAGCATTGAGCGATATCATTTTGATCTGCACCGGCATTTTGGCTATAGCGCATTATTGAGTCAGTCATCGCTGTTGCTGTTACTGATCCCCTTGGGGGAGGCGTTGCCTTTCTGCTTTGAAAGGGCTGTGGAGCGTTTAACGTTGTCTTCAAGCATCAACTCAAGGTAGTGAGCGTGGATATCGTACGGCAAAATTGCTGGCGCGTTATCGCTACGGTGCTTGCTGTCACCTAGCTTGAATCCGCACGTGTATGTGGATATTTTTTGTCGCGCAAGGCAGCATTTAGCGGGTAAATGGCGCAAGATGCGCTCAGTTGGTTTGCCTTGGGGCTCCCTGGCTTTTTCCTGTGATTCTTTGCATTGGCGTTGCTGTGGCCACGTGGCTGAACACACCAAAAGCACAGAGCGTGATTCATGCCTTTGTTGGCGTTGGCGTTATCATCTGGAGTATTGCGCCGCAACTCGCACATTCTGTTATGCAACAGAATTGTAAGTTGACGTTTTTACGGTATTCCAATTCACCTATAGTTAAGCCTAAGCCAAGCCAGCCTATGCACTATATTTATCAATAACACCATGCTTATCTTATAGCCCGTAGGCATATTCATCGCAAAGCACTGGCGATAGCCGCCCTGTTAGGATTAAGTAAGCTTCCACTGTCCTGTCTTGACAGATCGCTGAATTGCCGAACGGACCGCACATCGTAACATCGGGCAAAACGAGCGCGGATGCCAACGCCAAATATTGCAAATCTGGCGATTGAGGTCAGCGTTTCATCGAAAATTTGTCTGATGCTAAAAGCAGGTGGACGACTCTGCGTGGCGCAATAATACCATTTTATAAAAAATGGTCGATCTGAACTGAAAAGGTATCGTACGGTGCGTCGGGTGGCGGTAACGGTACGCCAACTGGATCAGCTAAACGCCTTACTGGACAGAATGCGCTGCGCGGCAGGGTTGACGGAAATCCGCAGCGTGGAGTTGTGAGTTGCCAACTCGGAGGCCTATCGCGATCAGGCTCATAAGCGGGCAATCGAAACGGCGGCCACAGCCAGGAGAAAGCATTGGCAATCGGATTCAACGCCAATGCTAGGACAGATTTACAGCGTCCGCTGTCAGGTTCCAACTATCAGTTCATTCCCATGGCCCGGATGTTTAAAGCAGCGAGCGCCGCGGTAGAGGCCGATGTGGCGCAGACTTACGAGCAGAAAAGCATCCAGTTTGCTGATCAGGTTGACATGGTATTCTAACTGCAACCTAATCAGTAACACCTGACTAACGCGCGTCAGGACTGGCGCAATACATGATACCTGTGCGAGAGCAGGCATCCGTCACCTTTCTTATCATCCGACTTTCTGGCGCGAAGTGGTGCCAATAAAGCATACGGCGCTGAAACAGGCCTAGCCTCAGATCGACCAGCTCGCTGTTTGCCAATTCTATCTCGATTTTCAGGTGCGAGATCATACAGCAGGTGGTGCCCTATCGTGCCAGTTGTACGAACGCTTCTGACGAGTTAATGATATGGCAGAGAATGCTGCCGCCGGGCAAGAGATCGAAATTTTGCTGCAAAAATGTCTGATGCATATCATCTAGATGGTCAAAGGCAACCGCAGGGGAGCGCAGCAACGAGGAACGGGTCACCCCGTTTGGGAAATAGCGTGCGGCAAAAGCCGGTGAGGCAACAAACAGATAGTCTAACGCACCGCGCTTATCCATTAGACAACTCGGCAACGGCTGCGGCTGGATACTGACGGCACCGACCACTTCACTACGGCGCAAGCGTTCTTGCGTGCGGGTTTCATCTTCCACTTGCAGGTTGAGATGAATGGGGGAATCGACCAACACTGGTTGCAACGCAGGTAACAGCCAGGTTGTCAGCCTGTCGGCGTACCGCCAGCGACAGCGACAGCAACAGCGGGATATCGCTGCTGGCATCGTTGCCCAGCCACTCTTCTTCCAGCAACTCCACTTGGTGCAACAGCGCCAGCAGTTTTTGTCCTTGTTCGGTGGACGAGGTGGTATTGTTCTAACAAACAGCGGCTGGCCGAACAGGTTCTTCAACTACTTGATGCGTCGTGAAACGACGGATTTCGTGATGCACAATTTTTGCGCGGCGCGTTAAAATCCGCGCTCACGGATGACAGCATCCAGACCCTGAAGTCTGCGATAGTCCGGTCGTTTCATGAAGGTGCCATTTCTTATGGATAAAACTTGATCTTTGCACTATGCCACATTTTTCCTACGGAACACGCTAAAATCTATCTTATTTCACACTGATAGCCGAAAATAATCGAAGGACGCGCGGCGATTGTGGCATCGTTTCCGGTGGCACTTGCTCTATAATATGCCTCTATCTTCTCACTGTAATTTACAGGCACGATACAGACCATGACACAAAATGAACTGAAAAAGGCAGTCGGCTGGGCCGCGTTGGATTATGTTCGCCCGGATACTATTGTTGGGGTGGGGACGGGCTCAACGACAGCGTACTTCATTGACGCGCTGGGTTCCATAAAATACCAGATTAAAGGCGCAGTATCCAGCTCTGTATCGTCTACCGAAAAGTTGAAAAGCTTAGGCATTACGGTGTTCGACAGCAACGAAGTTGATGAACTGGATATCTATGTGGACGGTGCTGATGAGATTAACCCGCACATGCAAATGATTAAAGGCGGTGGCGCTGCGTTGACGCGTGAGAAGATCATTGCTGCCATCGCGCGTCAGTTTATCTGTATTGTCGATGCCTCCAAGCAGGTGGATATTCTGGGCACATTCCCGCTGCCGGTGGAAGTAATCCCCATGGCCTGTGCGTACGTGGCGCGTGAGCTAGTGAAATTGGGCGGCCAGCCTGTCTATCGTCAGGGCGTAGTCACAGAAAACGGCAACGGCATTCTGGATGTGCACAACCTCGATATCTCAGATGCCATTTCCGTAGAAAATCGTATCAATGGGATTGCAGGTGTGGTGACTGTCGGTTTGTTTGCCAATCGTGGCGCTGAAGTTGCGTTGGTCGGTACTGTAAACGGCGTAAAAACCCTGAAGTAACTTCTCCCCCTGCGCGTCGGACGTTGGCATTGAAGGTGCTAACGTCCGATTTTTTGCTTAAAAAGCCCCATTGTTGTTAAAGTCTTAATTTTGGTACTTAATATCATTTTTTCTTATTTTGTTCCCTTGGCATCTGGCAAGGTAACGCGTTATCCCTATTTTTTACTGTCAAGGGAGTTTGTGACGCCGTTTGCAACATCGGGGAAGCAATCGATTATCTTGCTGCTGGCGTAATTTTTGTTATGTTGGCAGAGGCTGTTTGGCAAATGGGTTTATTGGCATCTGAAGTCTGAAAATAAGGTCGGGAAATGGCAAAAGTATCACTGGAAAAAGACAAGATAAAGATCCTCCTGGTGGAAGGAGTTCACCAGAGCGCGTTGGAAAATCTGCGCGCAGCGGGTTACACCAACATTGAATACCATAAAGGTGCGTTGGATACGGAAGCGTTGAAAGCCTCCATCCGTGACGCGCATTTCGTCGGTTTGCGTTCCCGTACTCATCTGACGGAAGAAGTGTTTGCTGCCGCAGAAAAGCTGGTTGCCGTGGGCTGTTTTTGCATCGGTACCAATCAGGTTGAATTGCCTTCTGCCACCAAGCGCGGTATCCCGGTGTTCAATGCTCCCTTCTCTAATACCCGCAGCGTAGCGGAACTTGTGATTGGCGAAATGTTGCTGTTGCTGCGCGGCGTTCCTACTGCCAATTCAAAAGCGCACCGCGGTGTATGGCACAAGCAGGCTGTGGGCTCATTTGAAGCTCGCAGCAAAAAACTGGGCATCATTGGCTACGGCCACATTGGTACCCAGTTGGGTATCCTGGCCGAAAGCCTGGGGATGCATGTTTACTTTTACGACATCGAGAGCAAACTACCGTTAGGTAATGCTCAGCAGGTGCGTCATTTGTCCGAATTGCTGAATATTAGCGATGTGGTTAGCCTGCACGTACCGGAAACCGCGAGCACCCAGAACATGATGGGCGCAGATGAGCTGGCGCTGATGAAGCCAGGTTCTATCCTGATCAACGCTTCGCGCGGTACGGTCGTCGATATCTCTGCTCTGTGTGAAGTGCTGCGTAGCCAACACATTGCCGGTGCTGCGATTGACGTATTCCCGCAAGAACCAACCACCAATACTGACCTGTTTGTGTCTCCGCTGCTGGAGTTCGACAACGTGCTGCTGACGCCGCACATTGGCGGTTCCACGCAGGAAGCGCAGGAAAACATCGGTACGGAAGTGGCCGCTAAACTAGCGAAGTACTCTGACAACGGTTCGACGCTGTCCGCGGTTAACTTCCCGGAAGTTTCCCTACCGGTGCAGAGCGATCGCGATCGTTTGCTGCACATTCACGAAAATCGCCCTGGCGTACTGACGGCCATCAACACCATTTTTGCCGAGCAAGGTATCAACATTGCTGCACAATATCTACAAACCAGCGCGGATATCGGTTATGTGGTGATCGACGTGGAAACGGATGCGGCGAATACCGCGCTGCAATTAATGAAGGCGATTCCTGGTACCATTCGTGCCCGCCTGTTGTTCTAAGTGCGCGTCGAGCGTTTAACGTCGTGACGCACCTACTTAAAACCGTCATTCTCGCCCACCTTCATCATTCCCGCGAATGCGGGAATCTCTTGTAGATGAGATGCGTTTCTTCCTACAGAGATCCCCGGCTTTCGCCGAGGAGATGACGAGGGTTGATGGCTGACAACGCGAGTATTTCACTATAGTTACCTTGCCGCGCATATACCTTTCCTGCACCTTGGAAAGAGTCTGTTGCAGCGTTTCAACGTTTAACCCGTTCAATGCTGCCCTGGTAGGACCTTGCAGTTTGTCCGCGTTCAATAGATGTATCACTTCTTGCAGAATTTTCCCTTGGTGTTCCATATCCGGCGTTTGGTGCATACTGAGGGTAACATCGATCTCTCCTCACGCACGGAGCAGCAGGCCGTTGCACTAGAAAAGACGGCCGCCAGTATAGAACGACTGACGGCTATGGTGAAACAAACTCCGATAACGCCCACCATGCCAGCCAACTGGCTAAAATGCCTCAACCAAAGCGGAGAAGGGCGGTGATATCGTGAATAACGTGGTGACCACTATGAGCGATATTTCTACCAGTTCAGGCAAGATTGTGGACATTACTTCCGTTATTAACAGTATTGCTTTCCAGACCAACATTCTGGCGCTGAATGCCGCCTTTGAAGCCCGCCCATTCCGGTGAGCAAGGACTCACAGCTTTGCCATGGTGGAAAGAGATCGAATCCCTGATTGGTGAGTTCGGCCGCTTGCTTGATACCGGCGCGCATCTGGTGTCATAGGCGGGAGAAACAATGGATGAGATCGTTCAGGCGGTGTCGGAAATGAATACTGCAGTGTAGCAGAATGCAGCGTTGGTGCAAGGAGGCCTCTGCGGCGGCGCCATCGCTGGAGGATCAGGCCGAACGTTTAACGCAGGAGGTTGCGGTATTCCAGATAACTTCGTCAGTACCACCTGCGCGCTGGCAGCTTCGACGGACCGCTGCGCCAACGTCAGTGCAAAGCAACCATGCCTTGCCTGCGGCAGGCACGAAACGGGTCAAGCCGGATGGCAATCAGACACCATACCCAACGCCCGGTAATAACCGGGGCGTTGGGTATGGTCGGGTGTTTTATCACCATGCGCTAACAGCACATTACTTCGCAATACGTTTGTATTTTATGCAGTGAGGTTCCAGCTCATCGACGCCCAGCGTACGTTTCTTATACTCTTCGTACTCAGTGAAGTTACCTTTGAAGAACTCTACCTTACCTTCATCCTGATAATCCAGAATGTGGGTAGCAATACGGTCATCAAGGAACCAACGGTCGTGGAAAATAAGCATGGCGCAAGCCGGGGAACTCCAGTAGGGCGTTTTCCAGCGCGCAGGGTTTCAATATCAAGGTCGTTGGTCGGCTCATCGAGCAGCAGCACGTTGCCACCGACTTGCAGCAGATTCGCCAGGTGCAGACGACCGCGCTCATCGACGGACATTTCGCCGACGCGTTTGCCCTGATCGGTACCTTAAAGTTAAAACGACCAACATAGGCACGACTCGGCATCTCGATAGTGCCAATACGCATGATGTCCAGCCCGCCGGAGACTTCTTCCTACACGATTTTACTTGTTGTCCATGCTGTCACAGAACTGATCGACCGACGCCAGTTTTACCGTTTCGCCAAGTTCGATAGTACCGCCATCTGGCTGTTCTTGACCGGATATCATACGGAACAGCGTTTATTTACTAGCATTGTTCAGGCTGATAATCTCAATAATCGCCCTTTGGGCATAGAGAACGACAAGCTATCAATCAGTTAGCGCTTACCGTAGGCCTTCCTCAGGTTGGTGACTTCCACCACTCTGTCGCCCAGACGGGGACCTGGTCGAATGAACAGTTCGTTGGTTTTGTTACGTTTCTGGTATTTGGTGCTGTTAAGCTCTTCAAAGCGAGCCAAACGGGCTTTGTCCTTGGCCTGACGGCTTTTGGCACCCTGGCGCACCTACTCCAGCTCTTTCTCAATAGATTTACGGCGAGCCGCTTCCTGAGAGTCTTTCTGCGCACGTTTATCTTTTTGCTCCAGCCAGGAAGAGTAGTTGCCTTCCCACGGAAGACCTTCGCCGCGGTCCAGTTCCAGAATCCAACCAGCCACGTTATCACTGAAATTCAACCAATAGCGGGTTGTGGTCAGAAGCCTGGGTAACCAATACAGAAGATTGCATGACGTGTAACCCCCGATAAAAAACAAAATCTAACGGGCGGCCGAACGTTCGACGCCGCTGGTCGTCGATAAAGCGAACCTCACGCAAGGCAATCTCACTGGCAAATTGATAAAGCGCGTCGATACGCTGCCGGCTCCAGGTATTAAAATCCCCTGCCATGATCACTGGCCCGGCATGACATTTGACCT
>JBPETC010000088.1:0-7841 GCA_051710325.1 Symbiopectobacterium sp. | reverse complement strand
AAAATGAATGGATACTGCTAAAATAGGATATACAGGAGCTTCACCGAAGCAGCCCACTCCATAACGGACTATATCGCGGGATATTACAGTACACTCAGACCGCACGACTATAACGGTGAGTTACCACAAAAGGCTATTATAAGCAGTGAGGGCGGCGACTGTCGTTATCACCGCAAAAATTTTGAAAAAAGCGGCTAAATCGGGTGTTACCTTCAGTTTGGATTTTCATAAATCTATCATAAAACTGACGCATACTACTTTCGCCTGCAGAAGATAAGCTACTCATGTACCTTTATAGGTAGATAAAGCGGGCAATGGTAAGATTTTTTACTGTTGACGCGTTTCATACGCTGACTAACGGCAGGATGGACAATGGCAAGACGCATACTGGTCGTAGAAGATGAAGCACCGATCCGTGAAATGGTGTACTTCGTGTTAGAGTAAAACAGCTATCAGTCCGTTAAAGCGGAAGATTGTGGCAGCGCTCTGACGCGTTTGTCCGAACCCCATCCGGATCTAGTACTGCTGGACTGGATGCTGCCATATGGCTCGGGATTGCGGTTTATCAAGCATATGAAGCGCGAAGCGCTGACGCGGGATATTCCAGTTATTATGTTGACGGCGCGCGGTGAAGAGGAAGATCGCGTGCACGGGCTTGAGGTGGATGCGGATGATTATATCACCAAGCCGTTTTCGCCCAAAGAGCTGGTAGCACGGATCAAGGCGGTGATGCGCCGTATGTCACCCATGGCGGTGGAAGAGGTGATCGAAATTCGGGGATTGAGTCTGGAACCCAACTTCGCATCGTGTTACCACAGAACAAAATGCAATGGAGATGGGGGGATGACCGAATTCAAACTACTGCATTTTCTATGACGTACGCTGAACGTGTATACAGCCGCGAGCAGTTGCTCAATAACGTTTGGGGAACTAACGTTTATGTTGAGGATCGTACTATGGACGTGCATATTCGTCGTTTGCACAAGGTGCCGAAAACCAGCGGACACGATAAAATGGTGCAAACGGTCCGGGGAACAGGGTACCGTTTTTCTACGTGTTATTTAATGTGCCCGTGAGTCATAGCGAGAGCGATATCGTGGCTAAATATCGCCAAATCAGAGAGTTTTAAGGTGTTAAACGTTTTTCCTAGAAAAAGCTGGCATTGGAGCTGGCTTTTTTGCTTGCCAGCCCTGCTGCTTGGCTTGATTTTCGGTTACTTGCCATGGTTTATACTAGCGACGGTGCTGGTGGTGTTTGACTGGAATTATTACAACCAGATTAAACTCTCCTGCTAACTGTGATCGATCGCAGCATGATACCACCACCAGGGCGGTGGAGTTGGGAGCCGCTGTTTTACGGGTTGTATCAAATGCAACTGCGTAATCGGTGGCGGCGGCGCGAGCTGGCTTTGCTGATCAAGCGTTTTCGCAGCGGTTCCAAGTCGCTGTCCGATGGAGTGTTAATCACCGCCGAAGAGGGCAGCATTATCTGGTGTAACGGCCTGTCGCAGCATTTGCTCAGCCTGCGTTGACCGGAAGATAACGGTCAGAATATCCTCAACTTGCTGCGCTATCCCAAGTTTACTCAATACATGTGTCAGCAGGATTTCTACTGCACCTTGACCCTACAACTTATCAATTTACACCATGTCGAATTCCGTGTGTTATGCCGTACTCGAAAGGGCAATTATTGATGGTTGTGCGCAACATTACCCAGATGCACCAGTTGGAAGAGGGGCTCAGCGTAACTTCTTCGCCAACGTCAGTCATGAATTACGCACTCCGCTCACCGTGTTGCAAGGTTACCTGGAGATGATGCAGAACGATTCGCTGGACGGTTCCTGACGCAGCAAAGCGCTTTCAACCATGCAGGAGCAGACACGCTGTATGGACGGATTAGTGAAACAGTTGCTCACGTTATCAAAAATAGAAGCAGCAGCACCGATCCAATCTGGCGAGAAAGGTCGATGTGCCGCGTATGCTTCGCATCCTACAACGCGAAGCACAGACGCTGAGTTAGGATCGTCACGAAATTGTTTTCTGCATCAACAATGGGATGATGCGTTTACGGCAATGAAGAGCAGTTGCACAGCGCCTTCTCAAATTTAGTGTACAACGCAGTTAATCACATGGAGGTAAGGCACGCGCATTGAAGAGTGTGCTGACAAAAAATCACGCAGAGTGCGCAGCTTCAAGGTCAGCGATAGTGGTTATGGGATCGCTGCCTAGCCATCCCTCGTCTGAGACGGAGTGTTTTTATCGTGTGGACTAAGCCCGCTCACGCCAAACAGGTGGCAGCGGTTTGGGCTTGCCATCGTCAAGCATACGTTTAGCCATCATGATTCGCGGCTGGAAATTTTCAGTGAATCAGGTGCCGGAGCGCGTTTTATGTTTACGCTTCCTAACCGGTTGACTGTCTCTGTCTCTCTGTCGGAGAGTAGTACCACATCTTCGGCCTGATGGATAGTTGACCTATGATGCCGGCCCCGCTTTTTTCGGATTTATTGCTCTGTGTTGCGCTGTTTGTTACTCAGTGGCTGTGGCTGGATCCGCACTGCGTGCAGTGAGCAAATTGCTGGCGGGTAATTTCTCCAGTGTCGGCTCTGACACCTTGGCAACGCTGATGGCGTTTTAGGCCGCCGATTTTAACCAGCATTATCCCAGCGTTAACGTACAGATGCTGGCGGCGGGATCGTCAGCGGCCACACAGCACTTTCCTACGGCGTGGCACAACTTGGTCCGATGAATCGTGCTATGAAGACCAGTGAGATTGAGGTCTTTATGAAACGCTATGGGTATCCATCACTGGCTGTGCCGGTGGCGATGGATGTGTTTTGTGGTGTTAGTGAATCACGATAATCCTCTGCCGGGTTTGAACGTGCAACAGCTCAATGCGCTATTCTCTATTCTATACCCATTGCTGCAGGGCAACACAAACCGTGACCACTGGCGCGATCTTGGGCTGACGTAGGAGTGGAATCGCGCCGAGTGTTGCGCTACGGGCGCAACTCAGCGTCAGGCACCTATGGTTTTTAAGCAGCAAGCGCTGTGCGGTGGTGATTTCATTGCCGCTGGTGAATGAGCTACCGGGTTCTGCTTCGGTGGTGCAGGCGGTTGCTACCTCCTGAATAGGCGATTGGTCATGCCAGCATCGGTTTTCGCGCCAACGGAGTAAGAATGTTGCCGCTGGTGGTGCAATGAAATGACTATGTTGCGCCGACGGTGGACAATGTTCGCATCGGGCGTTATTCTTATGCGCGCTATCTCTATATTTTTATCTCAACAAAACGCCAGAGCAGACGCTGGATAATCTGAAGGCCGCCTTTATGGATCTGGCGTTATCTATATCGCCGGGCAAAGTTTGGCGAGTCAGGATGGCTATCTTTCTTTGCCTGAGCACGTGCGGGTTAGCGCACGCCAGCAGTTCGGCCTATAACACACCATTATTCCCTTCCATCGAAGATTACGAGGGAAGAAAATCGGGGATGCCGAGGGAAAAGTGACTTTGTTATCACTTTAACGTGAATTTTATTCATGTTAGTCGCGGAAAGTGAAAATTATTCTATTTCCCTCAACCTGTTGCCATGATAGGATTTACCTATCTTATCTTATAGTCGTTCAGACGTATAAATAAGTATAAGGTGTGATTACTGTGCGGCGTGACCATTTATTTTGAAACTATTTTACAATGTCGCTTGCGTCACGCCGTGACGTGAAGGTGTTTTTGCAAAAGATCAGGAAGTTTTTATGGCTAAAGCACTTCCCCTTTTTCGCGCTGACGTGGTCGGCAGCCTATTGCGTCCCGCAGCAATCAAAGAAGCACGCCTGCAATTCCAGTCCAGCGCCATTAATGCGGAGCAACTGCGCGCCGTGGAAGATGCAGAAATTCTGCGTGTCGTTGAACTGCAACGCGAAGCCGGGCTTCAGGTTGTCACTGACGGTGAATTCCGTCGTGCCTGGTGGCACTTCAACTTTTTCGAAGGTTTGAACGGGGTGTGGCTCTCGAAGCGGACCACGGTATTTAGTTTAACGGTATCCAAACTAAGTCTCTCGCCATCAAGGTGACTGCCAAAATCAGCCTTAACAACTCAGCACCTGATGCTTGCGCATTTTACTACCTGAATAGCGTTACGGGTGATATGACCGCCAAGATGACAATTCCTAGCCCGAGCGTGTTCCATTTCCGCGGTGGACTCAAAAGGCCATCGATAGTCAGATTTACCCAACGCTGGATGCCTATTTCGACGATCTGGCGCAGACTTGGCACGATGCGATTCATGCTTTCTACACCGCAGGCTGTCGCTATCTGCAACTGGATGGTACCGTCTGGGATTACCTGTGCTCAGACGATCAAGAACGCCAAATTTGCTAACGCGGTGGAGATCCGGAATAACTGGCCCGGACCTATTCCGACGTGCTGAATAAAGCATTGGTGGGTAAACTTGCTGACCTGACGATCGGTTTACACACGTATGTCGCGGCAACTTCCGCTCTACCTGGATTTCTGAAGGCGGGTACGAGCCGATAGCATCTATCCTGTTTGGCGAAGTCAATGTGAACGAGTTTTCCCTTTAGTACGATAACGATCGCTCAGATGATTCAAGCCGTTGCGTTTCATCAAACCGGGACACCAACAAATGGTGCTGGGTCTGGTGACTACCAAAAACGGCGAGTTGGAAGATCCGGGTTTGCTGAAAGCGCCCATCGCGGAAGCTGCGAAATATATCGATATCAAACAACTTTGTCTCAGCCCGCAGTATAGTTTTGCTTCCACGGAAAAGGGTAATAGCCTGACGGAAGCATAGCAGTGGCCAAGCTGCGTCTGGTTTAGATACTGCTGCCCCGTATGGAGAAAGTAACACACCAGTGCATAACACCTGGGACGCACACTATCCCCGGTGTATCCGCGACGTTTCGTCATGGGGCCAATCTGAAAATCCGCTCACTCCGTTTACCGCATAGTCCCCTCCATCCACTTCTCCCCTTTTGCAGAAAAAAGCGCTTCTTATGCTGAAGCACTGCCTCTTTTATGTCTATTTTGTGCGTATTACTCGTTTTTATACTGTTTTATTGCAAGGCAAATACGGTAAATGCACAATATCATGTGCGGAAGGTTGTGTGAGTGGTGATATTATATGTTGTCTATTGTTGTTAGGTTGGCAAAATGCTTCGCATTTTGGATTGCTACTTGTCTTTTATTACTATAAACGTTTTACTTAGCGCTTTATAATAAAGTCTGCGCGATAAGAATAATTTATATCACGACGCAGTTCATTTTCCCATTTTGTCGCATTCATTACAGGCAACACAACGTAACTATGAGTCATCGTTTAACATCCAAAGATATCGTGGCGCTGGGGTTTATGACCTTTGCGCTGTTTGTCGGGGCGGGGAACATCATTTTCCCGCCAATTGTGGGTTTACAAGCCGGTGAACACGTCTGGAGCGCCGCGCTTGGCTTTTTGCTCACCGCGGTTGGCCTACCGGTGCTAACCGTGGTCGCGCTGGCGCGCTTCGGCGGTGGCGTCGATGCGCTGAGCTCCCTCATAGGCCAGAAGGTAGGTGTTCTGCTCGCGACCGTGTGTTATTTGTCTGTCGGACCGCTGTTCGCGGCGCCGCGCACCGCTACGGTATCCTTCGAAGTGGGGTTGGCTCCGCTGTTTGGCGATGATGCAGCCACGCCGCTGTTGATCTATAGCCTGGTCTATTTCGCGCTGGTGATCGGCATTTCTCTCTATCCGGGTCGTCTGCTGGATACGGTTGGCCATGTTCTGGCACCGTTGAAAATTCTGGCGTTGGCCGTGCTTGGATTGGCGGCGGTGATGTGGCCTGCGGGGTCGCCTATCCCGGCGACCGAAGCCTATCAAACCGAGCCATTTTCTAACGGTTTTCTGAACGGTTACCTGACCATGGATACCCTGGGTGGCATGGTATTCGGGATCGTTATCGTCAATGCGGCCCGTTCACGCGGCGTGACCGATGCTACGCTACTGACCCGCTATACCATTTTGGCTGGTTTGATTGCTGGCGTTGGGTTGACGTTGGTTTATCTGAGCCTGTTTAAACTAGGCTCTGTGAGCGGTGAACTTATTCCTAACGCGCAAAACGGGGCTGAAATTCTGCATGCTTACGTGCAGCACACCTTTGCTAGTATGGGAAGCGGTTTCCTGGCATTGTTGATTTTTATCGCCTGCATGGTGACAACGGTTGGCCTGACCTGCGCCTGTGCCGAATTTTTCTCCCAGTATTTGCCGTTTTCCTATCGCACACTAGTGTTCGTGTTGGGTGGCTTCTCTGCGTTAGTTGCCAATCTGGGATTAAGTCATCTGATTCATCTTTCCATTCCGGTGCTGACAGCGATCTGTCCGCCTTGTACCATTCTGGTTTTGCTAAGTTTTACTTTGCGCTGGTGGAATCAGGCTTCGAGTATTGTGGCCCCGGTTATGTTAATCAGCCTGTTATTCGGCCTGATTGATGGGGTAAAATCATCGACCTTTGCGTCATTGCTACCAGCCTGGAGCCTGAACTTACCTTTGGATGAACAGGGATTGGCCTGGCTGCCGCCGTCGCTGGTGGTGCTTCTGGCTGCGGTTATTTATGACCAGCTGAGGGGCATCAGGAAGTGACTGCGCACCAATAACGCACTCATGCGGCATTTTTCACCACAGGCTCTCGCCTGTAGTTTTTCTTCTGTAAGAAAGGGCTGCTTAATCTATGGAACAACAATCCGCTAAGCTAAAACGTGGGTTAAGCACGCGGCATATCCGCTTTTATTTCACTAGGATCGGCGATTGGTACCGGGCTGTTTCGTGGCACGGCCAGTGCCGTTTAGATGGCAGGATCAAACGTTCTATTGGCTTATATCATCGGCGGCGTTATCGCCTATATCATTATGCGAGCCCTGGGAGAATGTCGGTCAATAACCTGCAGGTCAGCTTATTTTCCCGCTACGCCCAGGATTACCTGGGGCCGATGGCGGGCTACATCACCGGATGGACCTACTACTTTGAGATCCTCGTCGTCGCTATCGCGGATGTGACTACGATTTGTATCTATATGAGCATCTAGTTCCCTGATGTGCCTAACTGGATCTTGGTATTGAGCGTAGCGCTGATCATTGGTGCCATTAACCTGATGAGCGTAAAGGTGTTCGGTGAGTTGGAGTTTTGGCTCTCGTTCTTCAAGGTCGCTACCATTATCGTCATGATCTTGGCTGAATGTCGGGCGCACGGTGATTGCAACGCGCACCCACAATCTTGTTATGATGTTTGCCTTTATTATCCTGACGTTGGTGCTCGGGCTTTCGAGTCTTAAACATGCGGTTGAGCTGCTGCCGATCATTGATACTCTAGATCAGCACATGGGCGCTCTTCTGCATTAGTGGATTGATGATACGACGCTGCGTCATTTGGTGCGCTACACTGTGCTGGGTAATACATAACACATGGCTTGCTTCAATCGGTGGTTCGCTGATTGAAGGCACATTTTGATTCTGAATGGTTACAACATCATTCGTTTTTGGCGCATGCAGAAGCGTGGACTGGACCCGTATTCCGGGCTGAAACGCAATCTCGTTAATATTGTTTTGCTCCGCTTTCCCTAATCTTCTGTCTGAAAGTGAGGAAGACGCGAGTGTGTTACAGCAGGTTCAGCTGCTCTTTCTCTTTCGGGTTGGAATTTTCCGCATTACACACACTGCCGCCATAAAGATGACGTCCTCTGAAGCCTGAACAGCTAGAGCTGTGTGAGATGAAGAAAAAAGTCCAGCGTCTTGAAATGGAGAATGAAATCCTAAAAAAGACTACGGCTCTCTTAATATTGGAGTCACCCAACGGTTCACGG
>JBPETC010000087.1:0-7982 GCA_051710325.1 Symbiopectobacterium sp. | reverse complement strand
GCTACATCCACCGGGCTTATATGCCATCTGGCCTCACTGGTATAACAGTGGTCTGACGCCAAACGAATCTGAGCGACTTTGCTACTTACAGTCTAATCCGGTGGCCAGTATTAGTTGAGCACTACAGTAATTTCAGTCAGGCAACAGAAAAGCTGAATTTATCGCGCGCCACTGTGTCAGCCATACGATAAAATGGCTCGAGATGCGTCTTGGTGTCCGACTATTGCTGCGCACCACGCGTCAAGTACAGGTGACAGCTAAAGGGCGGATTTACTACCAGCGCTGCCTGAGATTGCTGGCGGAGATAGACGAAACGGATACCCTGTTCTCACGCCCTCAAGGAAACCTTCGAGGATCAATTCCATCTGCAGTCCATCTGCAGAAATTGCGCCTTTACGGGCGCATTCGTGTCGATATGCCACACTCACTAGCGCGTGAGATTGTGATTCCCTAACTGCCGCAGTTTTATCAACGCTACCTAGAGATCACGCTGTGCCTGAGCGCTAATGATGTATCGATCTGCAGTCTTGGGGTGGAAGATGAATCATTAATTGCACGGCATTTTCCCGCGTTGGAGCAGGTAACCTGTGCGTTGGAAGACTACATTGAGCGCTATGTAATAATGCCGCAAACGTTAGATTATTTATCCATACATACCCAGGCAGTGGGCTATTTTCTCAACGTATGACTCGCCACTATCCGCTGGATTTTATGTCACAGGGGTGTTGTGCGAGCAACGAGCTCTGCACAGCCAGATTGATGTCAGCGGATGGATGTCTACGTAGCGGCGTGTCGCGCCGGGTTGGGGCTGTGATCCAGTCTCCGCGCTATGGCGCGCGGCACTGGCTGGAAATCGGTACGCTGGTGGAGATTGCCACCACTGGATATGCCGTTATATATCATGTACCTGCCGGGTATTTCCTAGCGCTGCGAGTCAGCGTGTTTATCGATTGGCTGCGGGAGTGCTTCTCGCCTCCCTTATAAGGCCAATATAATGATTTTTCAGCAAACCCAGCGACCAAGCGGAAATAATCATTGACGTTGTTGAGAAAATCTCTAGAATTCGCCCCGTGGTGACACGATGCAGATCGTGTGACGGCGTTGCGAAGGTGGCGGAATTGGTAGACGCGCTAGCTTCAGGTGTTAGTGTCCTTCGGACGTGAGGGTTCAAGTCCCTCTCTTCGCACCATTTATTGGTCAAGTATTCAATAAGTTGATCACAGTTTAAACTCTAGCGTTACCGTTGTCAGTCATGTAACGCACCTTCAGCACGATTATTCCTATCGTGCCTACCAACCGGTAATAACAGATCAAATCATTTGTTGGAAACAAAAAAACGACAGCGTTGGCTATAGTATGCATGAGAGCCGTGTTTGAAGCGGATTATCGCTCAAGACACAGCGTATTAAGCGTGAAAATCTGATGCTGCGCAACCGATTGAGACGCCTCAATAGTAAGACGTTGGGTATTCAATATCATCCGAAATGCACAATAGGCTCATAGGTACTTACATCGAACGCAAGTATTACGTTTGGTACTATATCAACTTATTGAATACACGACTTAGTTTATGATTACCCCTAACAACTTATGCTTTATAAAGTTAATATTTAAGAATATTGAATCAATGCTTTGTACTAAGTAACCAGTTTGCCGTTATTTTCCGCTTTGTGCTATGGGATCTTTACCCAGCAATTCGAAGGCAAAAGCAAGAAGTATGCAGCGATTGCGTGGATAAATACTGGTTTTTATGCTGGCGGTTATCTATAATCTCGCACAACCTTTTCCCCTCAGACTCGAATTAAGCCGATTTAACGTTGGTCTTGATAGATTTTTATGAACGAAAAGTACGTCGTTACCTGGGATATGTTGCAAATTCATGCCCGTAAACTGGTGCAGCGTTTGCTGCCGGCCGAACAATGGAAAGGCATTATTGCCGTTAGCCGTGGCGGGTTGGTTCCCGGTGCACTGCTGGCGCGTGAATTAGGTATCCGTCATGTGGATACCGTGTGTATATCCAGCTATGACCACGACAATCAGCGTGAGCTGACTGTGCTGAAACGTGCCGAGGGAGACGGTGAAGGGTTTATCGTGATCAACGATCTGGTAGATACAAGGGGAACGGAGAAAACGATTCGTGATATATATCCGAAAGCGCATTTTATCACCATTTTCGCCAAGCCAGCCTGACGCCAGCTGGTGGATTGACTACGTGATTGATATCCCGCAATACACCTGGATTGAGCAACCGTGGGACATGGGCGTGATGTTTGTTCCGCCCTTGGCCGGACGGTAACCATCTTCTGGCATAGCGTTCAGACGCTAACTAATGTTGTGTTGATTGCCCGGTTTTACTCCTGGCAATTTTTAAAGGCTCAAAGAAGCGTGTGCAGCACTTTCACTCCGAATGCACATCTGCCGTGCGTTTTCGTGTTCTCAATCATGCCGTATCTAGAAACTGCCGTGGTTCAAACCAATCTATCTGAGATACTATTTAGAGCCTCGTTCAAAAATCAAGAAACATCAACGTTAGTCAAGCGCGCTCGCCACCATATCGTTCTGGACTCCGGTTTTTCAACAGGTTGAGGCAGTGCAGCAGAGTGGATTTACCCGATCCTGAATGGCCGATAATCGCACCATTTCGCCCTGTTCGATATCCAGACTGATATTATCCAGCACCACTTTGTTGCCAAAGTGTTTTGAGAGGTTTTTACACTGATCATGGCGGCGTCTCCTTAGCACTGTGAGTGGTTCAGCTTCTTTTCTAGCCAGTTTTGTAGTCTGGAATAAACAATGATGACCAGTCAATAAACCAACCCTACCACCAGAGGAAGGTTTCAAAGAAACGCAGATTCTGAGGTGATCATTTTACCTTCAAGCAAACAGTTCAGATACGTCAAGTGCAAAAGCCACCTAGGTGCCTTTGATCGGCGAGATAAAGGTGTTATCTGTGGCAGGCAGCGCATTGAGCATCGCCTACGGCAGTATGATACGGTGGTAAATCTGCGAACGATTCACGCCGATCGACAGCACGGCTTCCGTTTATCCCCAATCGACCGAGGCCAGCGCAGCACGGAAAATCTCCGCCATGTACGCCGAGGTTTTCCAGGCTAAAGCCGATAATCGCCGCCAACATCACGGTCAGATCGCTCAGCGCCGGGAACAGCTGCGGCAAACCGAATTAGATGATAAATAACTAAATCAGCGACGGAATGCCGAGAAACAGCGAGATATAAAACTCAATCACCTTCACCAATACCGTGATCTTACTTTCCCGCAGCAACGCTAGCACCAGACCTAGTATCATGGCGAAAACCATGGATACCACGGCTAACAACAGCGTGGTTGGTAAATATAGCAAAACCTGAGGAAACGCCTTCAGCAGGTAAGCAAAATCGATATTCATGAGCAGTACCATTAATGCTTTCACCGGCGCAAGTACTAGTGGAAAAGAGTTTACCCATACGTTTGCCAATTTCAAACATCACTTTCTCAGAAAGCAACAGGCCGTTTTGCGGTTACAGATTCGCCAGAATATATTTTTCATTCAATGACATACCACACAGGATACCCAGCATATTCTGCAACTGCGCAAAGAGGTAAATGTTAGCTTCCGGCAGAGCGCGCCAGCTCATAGCGTCACGCTCATGTTCCACCTTCATGGACTCATGAATCAGCGATGCGCTTTTGAAAATTGGTGCGATCAGGCTAGCCAGCCCTTCCAATGCCGCCGGGTTACGTTGTGCGGCATGGTGGTGAAACTAATTTTGCCTGCTGAGAACGGCTCTTCAACTTCGTTGATTTCCGTGCGCATCAGGTTATACAGTTCGTTGCCAAGCGTGCCGCTGATCAGCAGCACTATAGAAACGTATTCGGAGAAACGATCGCGCGCGGACTGCTACCGTCCAATGTTCGTCGTACGCAGCCACAATTAATCCAACGCCAGGCGCTCAATCTGCGCTCCCAGTTCGCCGAACAATGCATCGGTACAAATTGCGCTATTCACGTTACCCCACTAGTACGCGGGCTTTGATTTCTTGCAGACGCTCCAGATGGCGAACAAACTCATCCAGCTATATCTCCAGTTTAAAGCCAAAGGTAGTCGGCAGCGCCTGCATGCCGTGGGTACGCCCCGTCATCGGCGTATGCTGATATTTTTTCGCCAGGCGTTTCAACTCAACCGCCATCAATTGCGTGTCGCGCTCGACAATGGCAAAAGCCTGCTGTAATTGCAGTACCGTAGCGGTATCCACAATGTCTTGCGTGGTCACACCATACGGACTGCATCCTGCGTGCGATCTCTTCCACATTCAGTGCGCTTGCATCCGATTTCTCGGCAATGGTTTGTGCGGCATCGGCTTGGATAATGCCCAGTTCACCTTCGGCCAGTACCAACGCAACTTCAACGTCAACCTGCTTTGTCAGGCGGTTATGTTCTGACAAGACAGCACGCATTTCTGGCGTGCCAAAGTTGTTCCCGATGAGGGCAAAATCAATGAGATGTGATGCCATAGCTTACTCGTTCGTTGTATGTGTCAGGCGGGATTTTTGTCGTCGTTCTAATTTTGGGGAATATAGCATGCGATAAATCGGCCCCTATATATCTTATGGATCTATCTTATATTAAGAAGATAGATCGTTTACCAAACATCCATACGTAACTCTATATTGATATCCATCACATCCCGTAAAAACGCACCACTTGCTGTATTGCGTTGTTAATACAACCCGTTAATCACCTTGGATGCTAGCGAAAACAGAAGCAGTGCGGCAACTAGCAGAGACGAATTTAAAGGTTAAAGACAGTGTATTGGCGCCAGTTCGGCATAGCGCGTTTCCGCCACCGGCAAGCGCGCGGGTCATCATATCGATGCAACTGTGCTAGCAAATCGGGATAGACCGAACCGTCGCCGCGCGCTACTAGCGACTGCACCCACTAAGCTATAGTCGACTTTTTCTCCGTGCAACCAGTCATGCAGTTCAGGAACGTGCGTCATTCGATTATGAATCGCATGGCTATGCCGGGCAAAGGGGAGTCATTACGCATACTATTTGCCAATCATCCGGCCAGCTCGATATTGGCATCGATCACCTTTTGCAGCACCACGCTCACTTGCTATTCGGCGTTATCTCTCAGTGCCTGTTCACCCCACTGTACAAAGGTATCGTGGGCGAGCGTCGCCCCCGCTCTGAACCTTTAAGGTTCAGAGCCAGATTATCTCTATTTTTCGCCAGATAGGGATGAAATTCATATCATTTAGCCAGCGCATCGATGATTCCGGATTTCAGAGATAGCGCATATCGCTGCGGCAATCATGTCAGTGTCGACCAACACCATCACTGACATGTGTTGCAATACCTGGGTTCCCTGATACCACTCTGCTCATCATACAAAATATTGATCGGTGACCAACCAGGCCGCGCAGATGGCAGCGATGATCGGTAAAGTAATCGCCTGACCGTTCTTCAGCCCGTCAGCGACCGCTTTGGCGCAATCCATCACGCGTCCACTGTCAACACCGAGGACAACCTGCACGCCACACGTTGAGCAATTTCATGCTGATGAAATGCAATCGCCTCGCGCGTGCATTCCCCTTCCAATAGATACACATCAGACTGCATGTCTGACTTCGTCAAACTGGTGGAGAGTGCACGTTCTACGGCTTCCCAGGCGCGTTGGCTGGTCAATACGGCAATGTGACGAGAAAATAGCGCAATCAGTTCACCCACACGTGAAAGCAGGCTAGTCTGGTAATGATAGACACCAGAAGATTTGATAGCAAATACTGTAATTCTTTGATTTTTCTACACTACTAAAAGTATACGCAAAGGATATAAAGTGCAATAGTAAAAGCCTATTAATAAATTATAACCGATCAAATGATCATAAGATATAACATGAAGGTATACAACCCTGTTTATTTTTAATGATATGGTTTTTCAAACCAATAACGCTTCTTCACGCTCCCCTGATGTGCATCCTATTGTTGTTAGACTACCATTACCCTCAGAACTAATGAGCGCGTTGCAAAGAGTTAACCCAGTTTCGTTCTAAACCAGGAATGTTAAAACAGGAATCTCATGATAAAAATCCAATTAACCCGCCACATCAGTGCCGCACTGCTGACCCTTCTTGGCGCCGTGATGCTGGCTGGTTGCGATAATAACAAGAGTGCGGAAATGCAGAGTAAGGTGCTGCACGTGAGCACGACGGGCCAAAGCTTCCCTGGTTCTTATAAAAAGAATGGCATGCTGGTCGCCTACGATGTCGAGGTTATGGAAACCATCGCTCGCGAACTAGGTTATCAGGTCACCTGGACTACGGCTGACTTCAGCGGACTGATGGGCCAGTTGGAGGCCGGAAAGTTGGATGCCGTAGCCAATAATTTCGTGAAAATCACCGAACGCCAGAAAAATATAACTTCACCAACGTTTACCTCACTTACGCAATGCAAATCGTTACTAGCGTTGAGAGGAAAGACATTCAGTCTCTGGACGATCTCAAGGATAAAATCGTATCTGGCGTCTTAGGCTCGACTCATGTAACCAACCTACGCAACGCCTTTCCCAACAATAATGATGTCACCATCCGCACCTATGAAACCCGCGACGGGGCAATGAATGATGTGATCAACAATCGCGTTTAAGGCTATGTAAATTCCCGCCATATCCTGTTGGCAGAGATTAATAAACGTCACCGGCCGCTAAAACTGGTTGGGTGACCTCATCTCCAATGAGAGAGTCACGTTCTCGTTTGCCAAAACGGCAGAAGGCGACAAGTTGCTGGCAGCATTCAATCAGAATGCTGCAACAGCTGCGTCAGAATGGCCAGTTAAAAGCCTTGTCTGAGAAGTATTTCGACAGTGATAAAGTACTGGAAGGCAGTAGCGGAATAAGCAATTCGCACCCTCGCACAGCGGGGTGTTTTCCACAAAAAGGCTATTCATATACCAGAAAGATGCATGCAGAGAGCAAAAAGCGGCTATTCCTCAGGAATAGCCGCTTTTCACAGAAAGTGATCGGCGAGAGAGGATTCGAACCTCCGACCCACTGGTCCCAAACCAGTTGCGCTACCAAGCTGCGCTACTCGCCGAAATACTTTTTTCCAACGCCATCAGTGTATCACACTGACTGTTGATAATACTCGTTGGTGCGAAGAGAGGAACTTGAACCCTCACTTTCGAAGGACACTAGCATCTGAAGCTAGCGCGTCTACCAACTTAGCCACCTTCGTATACATTCACGAACATCTGAATTTGGGGTGGCTAATGGGACTCGAACCCACGACAACTGGAATCACAATCCAGGGCTCTACCAACTGAGCTATAGCCACCAATGTACTGCTTGCAACTAACGATAAAACTGGTACGTCACCTTTACGGTGAATTGCACCATCGCAGCTCTTACACATAATTCTTGTAAAAAAAGTTATTGGTGCGCCCGACAGGATTCGAACCTGATACCTCTGCCTCCGGAGGGCAGCGCTCTATCCGGCTGAGCTACGGGCGCATAGCGTCGTTGCGGGTGGGGATAGTACGGATTTAATCTCTGCCTGTCTAGTGCTTTTTATCGAAATGATGCGTTTGCTTATGCTTTGCGCATTTCGTACCGAAAACACACAGTCAGAGACGATCCCAACCCATCAATCAGGCTTCGGGTGCCGTTAATGCCTGCTTTTATGCCCTTTCAGAATGGCATAAATCACGCTAAACGCGGCAAGAAACGACATCCCTACCAATAAGGGCCTCCGCGTGTCTTCATTTATGTACATTCCCACCAATATGCACAGCAGGAAGGCCATAGTCAGATAGTTCACCCATGGAAACAGCACGGATTTTAACGGATGCCCTGCTAATGGAGATACAGTGGCTACAGTTGATGTAAGATGTCCGTTTTGTGAACAGACAGTCTCTGTAAAAAAACACAGTTATGGCAGAAGTGCCCATCAGCCGTTACCATTGTCAATCATGTAAACGCACCTT
>JBPETC010000086.1:0-8054 GCA_051710325.1 Symbiopectobacterium sp. | reverse complement strand
AACTGTGTTTTTTTTACAGAGACTGTCTGTTCACAAAACGGACATCTTACATCAACTGTAGCCACAGTATCTCCACATCCAAAACAGGAGGGTTTATACTGTGATTAATTTATTGGATGATTGAATACTCGAGTTAGAAAAGAGTTAAATGATATGCGTTTTATATCATTTAATTTCTTGTAAGTTGCCAGCAGCTATTGGTGTGCAGGCAATGTGGAGAAGGTGTCATCGACGTCAAACAGCCCGTATAAACACTGCTCACCGGCAATCGCTGCGCTCGTGGCGTTGATGGTATCGCTGCCGTACATTTTGACAAATGTATCATAATATTGCGATAACTCACGCTCTTCATCCAACGTTAGCGTCAACGGCGTCTATAAACAGCGGTAGTAGTTGCTGCACGATGGATTGAAGACGGAGCCGTTGTGAAATCCTGCATCTATTCCGCCCAGATTAGGACCTGTGCCAGATCGCCGCTAGCTAGCGCCAACATCGCTTTTAATTCACCAATGCGTGGGCATGAGAGCCACCCGTTATCCTTGCCAGTTACCAGCCCCATCAGTTCGCGTACGCGGGTGAAGTCATCAAAATCTTCATCATCCAACTGATCGATCAGATCGAGATACGCCTGCTTTTCCCACTTACTGCCTGGCAAAGAGAGGATGGTCTCGCGCAAATGTACACCCATATTGTTGTTTGCTAACAGCAGATCGTCTGCCGGATAAATATCGGACATCCCCGTCACGATAATGCGGCAAGCGTAGATAGACAGGTACTCGTAATCGGCGATGTACACCTCTTTGTGCTCTTTGTGGAAAATTGCCATATCGTGCAAGATCCGCTGCATATTTAGCGTCACTGGTAGTACATGTAAGGTAGAAAATTTCTCTTCGGTGCTACCTTTAAAGCTCCAGTAGATAAAGGGATAATGCGCATCAGTTTTAAATAAATCCCAGGAGATCAAACCGCTGGAATCGATAAAGTGGGTTTCCAGGTTGGCATGATCCGCCATATCATCATTACCGATGCTCGGCGGGGTAAAGACATCGAGATCTTTCAACCTGCGTCCTCGCAGTAGTTCTGTGACAGTACGCTTCCAGAGCGACGCCGAAATCCGGGTGCACACCGAAAGAGGCGAAGCAGGTGCCGTTTCTGGGGTTGAACAGCACCACGCAGATCACAGGACAGTTACCGCCCAGCAAGGCGTTATAGGAAAGGATCGGGAAGCCTTCTTTTTCCAAGCGTAGCGATGGCTTCCACTACGCCAAGATAACGTTGCAACACGCTGTCCAGGATGGTTGATAGGCTGATGGTTTCATAATGCGGTTCTTGATGTGGCGTTCGAACACCTCAGACAACCTCTGCACACGCGCTTCATTGGCAGTGTTGCCAGCGGACATCCCATTAGAAACGTAGAGGTTACCGATGATATTCATCGGGATGTAGACGATGGTGTCATCGGATTGGCGGATAAACGGCAGGGAGCAGATGCCACGTTCGTCGTTGCCGGATTGCAGATCCACCAGCATGCTGTTGCTTAATTGGTTATCAGGATCGTAAAATGCGCGAAGGTGATCATCCAGAATCCCTTGCGGCAAGCTATCATCGTCCGGCAATGGGAACCACTGCTCGTTCGGGTAGTGTACGAAATCACCGTTAGCGATTGACTTTGCCCAGATAGAAGTCGGCAAAGAAGTAGTTGGTGGAAAGACGCTCGAAATATTCATTTAAGGCTGAAGCTAGGGCAGCTTTCTTGTTGGCACCTTTGCCGTTGGTAAAGCATAACGGGCAATCTTTATCCGCGAATATGCATGGACCAGACGTTAGGCACCGGGTTCAGCCAGGAGGTTTCTTCGATATTGAACACCAGGTTACGGAGTTGTTGTTGAAAACGGGCTATGGACTCTTCCTTCCGGGGCGACGTCTTTGCCTGGAATGAACGTTTAGCTCATGATTGTCACTTTTCTCTTTTATGGGACGAGCATCATACGGACTTTTTACGGACAACTCCACGCTGTCGCCGTGTGGTTTTATACGGAAAAGCATAATAAGGATTGCAGCGGGAAGGAGCCAGTGATAAAAACAAATGATGACGGTTTCTGCAAAAAACCATGATGGCTGCTGCAACAAAAAGCCAACATGGTTGTTTCAAAAAAACATAATTATCGCTGTAAAACAGACAAAAAGTTAAAAATAGTCGTACTAAGTACGTGGTAAGGGGAAATGACACAAGTTTTCAATTTTAGCGCTGGTCCAGCCATGCTTCCAGTTGAAGTGTTGCGTCGTGCCGAGCAAGAGTTATGTAACTGGCGTGGGCTTGGAACCTCCGTAATGGAAATCAGCCACCGCAGTAAAGAGTTTATGCAAGTAGCGGCGGAAGCAGAACAGGATCTACGCGCTCTGCTAAAGATCCCCTTAAACTACAAAGTGCTGTTTTGCCAAGGCGGCGCACGCGCGCAGTTTGCTGCCGTGCCGCTTAACCTGCTGGGTGACAGCGCTAAAGCGGACTATATCGACGGCGGCTATTGGGCGCACAATGCGATCAAAGAAGCGGAGAAATATTGCAAACCGAACATTATCGACGTAAAAACCCGCATTGATGGACTACGCGCAGCAAAACCTATGCGCGAATGGGCTCTCTCTGAAGATGCGGCCTTTGTGCATTATTGCTCGAATGAAACCATCGACGGTCTGGCAATTGGAGAAACACCTGATTTTGGCGACAAGATTGTGGTCGCTGACTTTTCCTCCAGCATCCTATCCTGCCCGATCGATGTTAGCCGTTTCGGCGTGATTTATGCCGGTGCGCAGAAAAACATTGGCCCTGCAGGGTTGACGTTGGTGATTGTGCGAGAGGACCTGCTAGGTAAATCCCGCAGCGTGCTGCTGTCGGTATTGGATTACAAAATCCTGGCCGATAACGACTCCATGTACAACACACCGCCGACCTTTGCCTGGTACCTCTCTGGCATGGTGTTCAAATGGCTGAAAGAATACGGCGGCCTGGTAGAGATGGAAAAACGTAATCGTGAGAAAGCGGATCACCTTTACGGCGCTATCGACAGCAGCGATTTCTACCGTAACGACGTGTTGGCCGCCAACCGCTCGCGCATGAACGTGCCGTTCCTGCTCAGTGATGACGCGCTGGATAAACTATTCCTGGAAGAGTCCAAAGCGGCTGGATTGCATGCGCTGAAAGGCCACCGCGTGGTGGGAGGAATGCGTGCATCGTTGTACAACGCAATGCCGCTGGAAGGTGTGCAAGTGCTGACTGCCTTTATGGCGGATTTTGAACGTCGCTATGGCTAATATCGCAGCGAGTGACGCCGTAATTTGCCGCGGCGTTGCAAGTTGTACCGTTGTCGCAGAACATGAAGCGGCAACCTGTTTCCAATAAGCCCCGGTGTTCACCGGGGTTTCTTATGTTGATGACTGGAAGTTAAGAGTTACATGCAGGAATCCATTACACTACAGCCTATTTCCTTGATAGATGGTATGATTAACCTTCCCGGTTCGAAAAGCATCTCTAACCGTGCTTTATTGCTGGCGGCGTTGGCAACGGGGACGACGCGTTTGAAAAATTTGCTCGATAGCGATGACGTTCGCTATATGCTGGATGCGTTGCAACTGTTAGGTGTGCAATATCAGCTTTCGCCTAGCCGCACCGAATGTGGTGTTAGCGGTATCGGTGGGCCGTTCAGCGCGTCGCAAGTGTTAGAACTGTTTCTTGGCAATGCGGGCACGGCTATGCGTCCATTAGCCGCCGCGCTGTGCTTGACGCAGGGCGATATTGTCTTGACCGGCGAGCCACGTATGAAAAAGCGCCCGATAGGTCACCTGGTAGATGCGCTATGCCAAGGCGGCGCGACCATCGACTACCTGGAACAGACTAACTATCCGCCATTGCGCCTGCACGGCGGTTTCCAGGGCGGTGAGATCGCCGTGTATGGCAGCGTCTCCAGCCAGTTCCTAACCGCGTTGCTGATAACAGCGCCGTTAGCAAGCAAAGACACCCGCATCAGTATCAAAGGCGATCTAGTGTCCAAGCCCTATATCGATATCACGCTGCGCATGATAAAAGATTTTGGCGTGGATGTGCACAACGAGAATTATCAACACTTCAACATACAGGGCAACCAGCAATACCGTGCGCCAGGTGAGTATTTGGTGGAAGGTGATGCCTCTTCCGCTTCCTATTTTCTGGCGGCAGCGGCCATAAAAGGCGGAACAGTCCGTGTCACGGGCGTGGGGCGAAACAGCGTGCAAGGCGATATCCGGTTTGCTGACGTGCTAGAAAAAATGGGTGCCATTATCCGCTGGGGCGATGACTATATTGAGTGTCAGCGCGGTGAGTTGCATGCCATTGATATGGACATGAATCATATCCCTGATGCGGCCATGACGATTTCCATGGCAGCACTGTTTGCAGAGGGCGGCACCACGACGCTGAGCAATATCTACAATTGGCGAGTAAAAGAGGCCGATCGTCTTGCGGCAATGGCGACTGAGCTGCGCAAAGTCGGTGCGATTGTGGAAGAGGGGAGCGATTATATTTGCATTACGCCTGCCCCTCAATTACGTCTTGCCGAGATCGGCACCTACAATGATCACCGCATGGCGATGTGTTTCTCGCTGGTGGCATTATCCGATACACCAGTGACTATTCTCGACCCCAAATGTACGGCAAAAACCTTCCCGGACTATTTTCAACAGTTGGCGCGTCTGAGCCACGGTTAATAATCGGACGGTGGTTGCATTTTTTCTGCCGGGCGGGCTTATGCTCGCCAGCAGTTTTGTAAGGCATCTTCTGAAATTTTATCTTTCTCCAGGTGTTAGGTTAACGGTTTTGCTCGTTGGCGCGTATAATTAGGCGCCGTAAGTCGTAACAGACCTAGCGGTTGACCCGAGTAATAGGAGAAAGAAATGGTGATAACGGTACCGGTAATAACGGTTGATGGTCCGAGTGGCGCAGGCAAGGGAACGCTGTGCAAGGCGTTGGCAGAAACATTGCAGTGGAATTTGTTGGACTCGGGCGCGATTTATCGTGTGCTCGCCTTGGCTGCCTTATATCATCAGGTTGATATCGGTTCGGAAGAAGCGTTAGTGCCGCTGGCGTCACACCTTGACGTGCGTTTCGTTGCTGAAAACGGGCAACTAAAAGTGATTCTAGAAGGCGAGGACGTCAGTAACGAAATTCGTAATGAAATGGTCGGTAACACCGCCTCGCAGGCAGCCGCTTTTCCGCGTGTGAGAGAAGACTTATTGTGCCGTCAGCGCGCATTTCGTGATGCGCCGGGACTGGTAGCAGACGGTCGCGATATGGCTACGGTGGTGTTCCCTGATGCGCCTGTGAAGATTTTTTTGGAGGCCAGCGCGGAAGAACGTGCACAACGACGCATGCTACAGTTGCAGGAAAAAGGCTTTAATGTTAGCTTTGAAAGTCTTTTATCCAAGATAAAAGAACGGGATGCGCGCGATCGGAATCGTCCGGTAGCACCGCTAGTCCCTGCCGCAGATGCGCTAGTGTTGAATTCGACTGATATGTCTATCGATGACGTTATTGCGAAATCGCTCACTTATGCGCGTAAAATCCTTGCTCAATCATAGGGTTGATTGAGGCGTGGCACATAGCATTGTTTTTTAACTTTGTTGTAAGGATAACAGCAGGGCATATGAAACAACCCCATCAAGCAGGATGCCAGATGGACGTTAAATGGAAATCCTTAAGATTAACAACATGACTGAATCTTTTGCTCAACTTTTTGAAGAATCGCTGAAAGAAATCGAAACTCGTCCGGGTTCTATCATTCGCGGACTTGTCGTTGCTATTGATAAAGATGTCGCACTGGTTGACGCCGGTCTGAAATCTGAATCTACCATTCCGATAGATCAATTCAAAAAAAACGCACAAGGCGAACTCGAAATCCAGGTGGGTGACGAAATTGACGTTGTCCTAGACGCGGTAGAAGACGGTTTCGGCGAGACTCTGCTGTCTCGTGAGAAAGCGAAACGCCACGAAGCCTGGCTGATGTTGGAAGAAGCCTACGAAGAAGCTTCGACCGTTACCGGCGCTATCAACGGTAAAGTGAAAGGCGGCTTCACGGTTGAACTGAACGGCATCCGTGCGTTCCTACCGGGTTCTCTGGTTGACGTTCGCCCGGTTCGCGATACGCTGCACCTGGAAGGCAAAGAGCTTGAGTTTAAAGTGATCAAGCTGGATCAGAAACGCAACAACGTTGTCGTTTCCCGCCGTGCGGTTATCGAATCCGAGAACAGCGCTGAGCGCGATCAACTGTTAGAAAACCTGCAAGAAGGCATGGAAGTTAAAGGTATCGTTAAGAACCTCACTGACTACGGTGCATTCGTTGACCTTGGTGGCGTTGATGGTCTGCTGCATATCACTGATATGGCCTGGAAACGCGTTAAGCATCCGAGCGAAATCGTCAATGTTGGTGATGAGATCACTGTAAAAGTGCTGAAGTTCGACCGCGAACGTACTCGTGTATCCCTAGGCCTGAAACAGCTGGGCGAGGATCCATGGCTTGCTATCGCTAAGCGCTACCCGGAAAACACTCGTCTAACCGGTCGTGTGACCAACCTGACTGATTACGGCTGCTTCGTAGAAATCGAAGAAGGTGTTGAAGGTTTGGTACACGTATCTGAAATGGATTGGACCAACAAAAATATCCATCCGTCAAAAGTGGTTAATGTGGGCGACATGGTTGAAGTTATGGTTCTGGATATTGACGAAGAACGCCGTCGTATCTCCTTGGGCCTGAAACAATGCAAATCCAACCCGTGGCAGCTGTTCGCTGAAACCCACAACAAGGGTGATCACGTAGAAGGTAAGATCAAGTCTATCACTGACTTTGGTATCTTTATCGGTTTGAATGGCGGTATCGATGGTCTGGTACACCTGTCTGACATCTCTTGGAACGTGGCTGGCGAAGAAGGCGTTCGTGAATACAAGAAAGGTGATGAAATCTCCGCTGTTGTTCTGCAAGTTGACGCAGAGCGCGAGCGTATCTCCCTAGGCGTTAAGCAACTGGCGGAAGACCCTTTCAATAACTATCTATCACTGAACAAAAAAGGTGCGATCGTTACCGGTAAAGTCACTGCTGTTGACGCAAAAGGTGCTACAGTTGAATTAGCAGATGACGTTGAAGGTTACCTGCGTGCTTCTGAAGCCTCTCGTGACCGTGCAGAAGACGCTACGCTTGTTCTGAATGTAGGCGATAAAGTTGAAGCCAAATACACCAGTGTTGATCGTAAAAACCGTGTTGTAAGCCTGTCTGTACGTGCGAAAGACGAAGCGGATGAGAAAGACGCTATAGCTATCGTAAACAACGAAGAAGAAGGTAGCTTTTCCAGCGCAATGGCTGAAGCGTTCAAAGCAGCTAAAGGCGAGTAACAGGGTGGATGAGTAGTAGGCCATGCAGCTGCCTCATTCTGGTTACGGTAGAATGTCAAAGTCAATCGTGCTATCCAATATTGATATAACCACGCACTTGGAGGAGTTATGACCAAGTCTGAACTGATCGAAAGACTTGCTGGACAGCAATCTCATATCCCGGCCAAGGTGGTTGAGAATGCAGTGAAAGAGATGCTCGAGCAGATGGCGGCAACGCTGGCTGATGGTGATCGTATTGAGATCCGAGGGTTCGGTAGTTTTTCACTTCACTACCGTGCACCACGTGTTGGACGCAATCCGAAAACCGGTGAAAAGGTGGAGCTGGAAGGTAAATACGTTCCCCATTTCAAACCGGGTAAAGAACTGCGCGATCGTGCAAATATTTATGGCTAATACTCCAAGATAATCTGCACAAAACACCGTGGTATTACTTACAATAGACTTGTAATATCTAAATTTTTCAAAAGGTGCCTGTTAAAGGGTGCCTTTTTTATTGCCGCCAAATCCAAAAGCTTTGGCGTTACATACTAGTATCAATACCGTCATGCGTACCTTAAAAAACCCTCTCCGCGGAATGTAACAACGTTGCCACTGGATAGCCTATTGGCAACAAAAAACAACAGCGTTGGCTATGGTATGTATG
>JBPETC010000085.1:0-8088 GCA_051710325.1 Symbiopectobacterium sp. | reverse complement strand
CATAACTGTGTTTTTTTACAGAGACTGTCTGTTCACAAAACGGACATCTTACATCAACTGTAGCCACTGTATCTCCACATCCAAAACAGGAGGGTTTATACTGTGATTAATTTATTGGATGATTGATACGATTTGTTTAACAAATTCATATGATGGGTATATTATCTATTGATAACGGTTTTTTATCATTTAGGATTTACGGTATGGATGCTATGGCCTATCTCACACGATGTTATTGAAATAAGAATGACAAGAATTTACACCTGAAAATGTTTGTTTTTTTGAGCCAGATCGATTCTTGCGCTATGACGAAGTAGAGGTTTTCTCTTCACTTTCCAGCTAACAGATCAACAATATGCCACCATAATGGCGAACACACCACCGATGCACGACATCCATGAAAATACTCTGAATAGTCGAGTAAGAGAAGCAAACCAAGCTACACCAGCACATAGCTCAGGCTCAAAAATTCGTAGACTTTTCCCAGCCCCTAGACGCTGTAACGCGAATTGCCAGACAATTAGCAACAGCACGTAACACCTAAGCCCAGCGGTAAGCAGCAGCCAATGGCACGCTGCGCCATCCCACAACATGCGTATCAAACATACCGGTGGCAATCCAGACAGGGCTATTTAATCGCCAACTGCGCGATACTGACCAACATGACGCTGAGGCACGCCGCTGGATATCCCATGCTATCGCCTCCACGTTAAGCCGTAACACCGAGCAAAACGACGCCTGAGATAATAAACAGAATGTCGAGGCTATGCCGCCAACCAATAGGCTCCTGCTGCCAAATTCAACGTGCGCCCAGCGTGATCCAGACAAGATTCAGACTCAACATTGGATCAGACTCAACATTGGATAGGCAATACCAACAGGAAGCTGTTACAGTACGACCAGCCACAGCAATAACGCAAGCGCCAGTTAGCAGCAGAGAAACGCTAAGCCATCGCGCTGCACAAGCAGGATGAACAGCGCCAGCCGCCTGTTTTTGACACATCTGCCCCATGCAGCTCAGCATGCTAACCAGCAAAACCACAACCATGCACTCATGCACTTACTGCGTGTGATACTCGACAACGGTAAAGCGTCCTTGCTGATAGACACAGTCTGGCGTTGGCAACGCATGTATCGTCGTCCTGTCGTCGTCCAGCAGTAGTATCAGCGTAATATTGCCTTGTTGACGGTGAACCGCGAGCCAGCAGGGGAAGGCATCCTCAGAAATAAACCGTTCTGAGCTATCCTCAAACGCTAACCCCCAGGCCAGCTCACCGCGACGGCTATAGAGAAAAATATCGTCACGCTGCAACTCCCAGGCAATAGCCGAGGCGACCCCTACGCTGTTGGACAGCACATAGCGACTCGCTTGCAGTTGCGCATGAGCTGGCTCAATTACCGCCTGCGGTTGTTTAGCATTCTCCACCCGATCGGGAATGGCAGTGCCCACCAGCAGCGCCAATGTCAACGGACACAGTGCCGCGCAGGCCCAGAGCTTACGCGGTTGCATAAGCGACAGGCTCCCGATCAACAGCCAGAAGAGAAATATCACTGCTGCCGCCAGCATCTTACCATATTCCTGCGGTGTATAGAGCGGATAGTTCGCTAACCGATGAGGTGCCAAAACCAGCACCACAGCCAGCAGCCCTATAACACTAAACAGCATATTGATAAGTGCGTTGGCACGCAACGCCTTGTCACCCTCGCGGGCAGCACCAAGCACATTATGCGCCAGCAACGCTGCCATCGGCGCGTAGCAGGGCAGTATATAGGTCAGTAACTTTCCTTTCGCGAGGCTGAAAAACAGCAGCGGCATGAGAGTCCAGCCCAGCAAATAGATCAGCCCGCTGTTCGTTTTCCTGTCTTGCCAGCCTTGGCGTAACGCTCCGGGTAGGAATCCCAGCCAGGGTAACGTGCCCAGCAGAAACAGCGGCGGGTAATACCAAAATGCTGCTCTGTGCTGTGCACCTTCCTTCGCAAAACGCTGGATATGCTCTACCCAAAAAAAGTAGTGCCAGAACGTTGGTTCACGCTCTGCAATAGTTAGCGCCCAAGGCAATGTAACCGCCGCAGAACTTAACATGGCCAACGGTCCATACATCAACAGCGATTTCCACTGTTTCTTTTCTGCCACCCACGGCAGCACGCTAATAACAGGTATCGCCAGCGCCAAAAAGCCTTTGGTCATCACCCCCATCCCGCAAGCCATCCCCAGAACCAGATACCCAATGACCTTTTTGTTCACGAACTTGGATTCAGCGGCATACCAAAAACTGCACATGGCGAGCGAGAGCCACAACGCGAGCATAGGATCGAGCACGGCGTAAGTCCCGACGCCGTAGACCAGCAAGCAGGAAAGGTAGATTACCGCTGCCAGCAGTGCAGTACGTTTGTCCTGCCAGATCCGCCAGGAGAGCCACGCTACCAGACAAGCGCTCAGCGACGAGGAGAATATGGATCCCGCACGCACCGAGAAGTTGGAATGACCAAAAAGCCATTGACCGAGATTGTTGATCCAGTAACCTGCTATTGGTTTTTCAAAGTAGCGAATGCCTAAAAATCGCGGCACCGCCCAATTCCCCGAGGCCAGCAAGCCACGGCTGATTTCTGCATAGCGGGTTTCATCCGGCTGCCATAGCAAGCGGTATTCAATGGGAATAACGTAGTAGAGTGCCCACAAAGCGACCAATGTGAGCGTGTAATTTACTGCTTTCATGACTGACCGACCTTATGGTGTTGGCTATTCAGCCACTGTTGACAACCTAACCATCCTTCCCGCCCGTCAATGGCGTGGCGCACAACGTGCCCAACAGGCAAATCTTCCTCGGATTCAGGAAGCAACGCCCCCAGAGGACAAAACTGAAGTCCTTCAAGATGCGCCGTGGAGAGCAACGCCGAAAATTCTTGCTGGAAGGCGATGCCCTCCACCTCAGTGTGCACAGTATATACCGGTGTCCCTCGCACGCTATGCATGGCGTTGAGTAAATAGCGGTTGAACTGCTGTGGTTGCACGGTGGAGCCGATAACCTCATCCCAGGTGGGCAGTGAAACCGGGATCTGAACGGTACCTAATGTGCCATCTGCCAGATGAGGCCGAAATGGTGTGCTGCCGCGACAATCGCTGTTATAGTGGAAACCAAAGCACTGCTTAGCCTCAATGACACGCTGATCTGCCCGCCATCCGGCCACTGCGGAACAGGTGACGGCCTGACCCAGCAGATCCTCCAGCGCAGTCTTGCCCAGCGCAATATGGCGATGTAACTGTGCCGGGCTCCAAATGCCCGCCCAGGTTTGCCAGGCAAAGTGATCCCAGGCATGAAGCCCCACCTCGTGGGTACGCGCCGTTTGTCGAATAAGGTCCGCATTACCGCGCCCAATCAAACGGCCAGGCCAGGCAGTCCCCGCCAGCAGGATGTCCCATCCATACAATGAAACCGCCTTGGAGCGCAGCATCTTCCACAAAAAAACCGGTTTGGCCAGACGCCAAAGATGACGTCCCATATTATCTGGCCCGACGCTGAAAAAGACGCTTGCTTGAACCCCATGTTGCTCCAACGTCTCTAACAGGCGCGGCATACCTACTCGAGTACCGCGCCAGGTGTCGACATCAATACGCAGCCCGACACGTTTCATGGGGTGGAATTCGGTGGAAGATGAGTACGCAAGAAAAAGTCTAGCGTTTCATCAATCGTCTGGCGGAGCTCGACCTGTGGCTCCCATCCTAAAAGGCGGCGCGCATTAGCGATGCTCGGTTTACGGTGTTCCACATCCTGATAGCCTTTACCGTAGTAACTACCACTCTCCACCACGCGCATACCAACAAACGGCGGATACATGCGCCGAAACGGATGTCGTTCAAAACTTTTGAGCAACATCTCCGCGAGCTCGCGGATGCTGGTCTCGTTTTTCGGGTTACCAATATTGATAATTCGCCCGTCACAGGAGTTGTCACGATCTTCAATGATGCGGAATAACGCCTCGATGCCGTCGTTGATATCGGTAAAACAGCGCTTCTGTTCACCGCCATCAATCAGTTTGATTGGAGATCCTTCCACCAGATTCAGGATTAATTGAGTGATGGCACGCGAACTGCCGATCCGGGCGGCGTCTAAGCTATCAAGCCGTGGGCCTATCCAGTTAAAAGGACGGAACAGCGTAAAACGTAACCCCTGCTTCTCGCAGTATGCCCAGATCACCCGATCCAGCAGTTGCTTCGATACCGAATAGATCCAACGCTGTTTGTTAATCGGCCCAACCACCAGCGACGAGCGATCTTCATCGAACACCTTATCGCTGCACATCCCGTACACTTCAGAAGTGGAAGGGAAGATGATGCGTTTCTGGTGCTTGACGCAACTACGCACGATTTTCAGGTTCTCTTCGAAATCCAGCTCGAACACCCGCAGCGGATTGCGCGTGTATTCAATCGGCGTTGCAATAGCGACCAGCGGCAGAATGACGTCACATTTCTTGATGTGATACTCAATCCACTCCGAGTGGATGGTAATATCTCCTTCAACAAAATGAAAACGCGGGTTAAGTAGAAAACGGGCAATGGCATCGGAACAGATATCCAGACCGTAGACTTCGTAATGTTCATCTTGCAGCAATCGCTCCGTCAGGTGGTTGCCGATAAAACCGTTTACCCCGAGGATCAATACCCGTACGCGTTTGGATTGGCACGGCAAGCAGGCATTGAGCCTAGTCCCTTCCACTATGCCTACGGTTTGTGCCAGTTGCTTACCCGCCATAAACACGCTGTTGGCACTCTGCCCGATTACAATCTCCAGCGCATCGCTGCCGCAGGCAACCACCAGCGGTGAAACCGACAACACTGTTCCACTCGGCGCGCAAGGGAAATCCTGTCGCAAACGGGAGGACCACACCGTCAAGCGTGTCGCACCCGCATAACAAAAGGCACCCGGCCACGGATCCGTGACAGCACGCACCAGATTGTGCAATTCATGCGCGGACCGCGACCAGTCCATCCGCCCCGCCTCCGGAGTTCGCCGGGTGACATAGCTGGCCTGTGCGTGATCTTGTTCCTGCTGCGGATAGTTACCGGATTTAATCACTGGCAGAATATCGCGTAACAGGCTGTCTGCGCATTCGCACAGTTTATGGTGCAAACTAGGGGCATCGTCATCCTGGGCAATATCAACCCGCTGTTGCGCGACAATCGGGCCCGCATCGGGTTCTGACGTCATGCGATGTAGCGTGACGCCCGTCTGCATCTCTCCGTTAACCAATACCCAATTCAGAGGTGCACGGCCACGGTATTTCGGCAATAGAGAGGCATGCAGGTTAAACGCCCCTAATGGTGCGCACTGCAAAATTGCGTCACTCAGCACGCGGCGATAATAGAAAGAAAAAATGGCCTGCGGTGCCAGCGCGCGAATGCGTTCACGCCACAGCGGGTGGTTCACGTCTTCCGGTGTATAGACAGGAATACCCGTTCTGGCGGCAGTACAAGCTACTGAGCCAAAAAAAGGATTTTCACCTAGCGTGTCCGCATGGGTAAAAATAGCACTGATACGATAGCCAGAGGCCAGCAAGGCATTGATGCCAACGCACCCCATATCATGGTAAGCAAAAACAACGGTATTCATTTCACATTACTCTCTTGGTGAGTCTCGTCTTTGCGGGTCTTCCCCTTAACGACGCGTTGCACAAAATAACGAGGACGAGCACGCACATCGTTATAAATACGGCCAATATATTCACCGAGTATCCCCATCCCTACGAACTGCGCGCCGATAAAACTGAACAGAAAGGCAAACAGCATGAAAACGCCCTCAGCTGCCCATTCAGGCCCAAATACCAGACGCAAAGCCAGCAGAACCAAGGTTAGCAAAAACCCTGAAATCGCGATGGCGCTACCTATCACGCTGAGCAGACGTAAAGGTGTCGTGGTCAGGCAGGTGACAAGGTCATACATCAAGTTGATCAAACTAATCACGCCGTACTTGGAATCACCGTGCAGGCGTTCGGTGTGCTTGACAGGAATCTCCGTCGCTTTACGCGCGAATATATTGGCAAGGATAGGGATAAAGGTGCTGCGTTCGTGGCAGGTCAACATAGCATCGACGATATGGCGTCGATAAGCGCGCAGCATACAGCCATAATCGCCCATGACCTTGCCAGTGGTACGCTGGATAAAACGGTTTATCAGGCGCGATGACATTTTGCGAAACAGACTATCCTGACGGTTTTGGCGTACTGTGCCCACCACATCATAGCCTTCATCAGCCTTTGCCACCAGACGCGGGATCTCTTCCGGTGGATTCTGGAGATCGGCATCCAGCGTGATGATCAAATCGCCCGTGACATGACTAAATCCCGCCATGATCGCAGCATGCTGACCGTAATTCCGGTTGAACAATACGGCTATCACGTGGCTATCTCGCATTTCGCTGGATTGGACTATCAGTCGCGCTGAGTTGTCATTGCTGCCATCATCAACCAATACAATCTCATAGTCTTTACTCAACGTCTCACAGGTAGCCACCGTGCGCTGAATCAGCGCGGGCAGGCTATCTTGCTCGTTGAATACCGGGATGACAATGGAGACTTTTTTATCGGAGGAAAGGTGAACATATCAACCGCAGACAAGTTCAAGCAGCGCATCGATAACGCGTGATGTGTCGTCATAAGTCATATCCGGAAACAGGGGAATGGATAACAGGCGTTCGCTGTTCCACTCCGTATGAGGAAGTTCAAGTGCGGGAAAACGTTCACGGTAATATTTCTGGGTATGGACTGCGCGAAAATGCAGTCCAGTACCAATCCCTCGCGCTTGCAGTGCAGTCATTAACGCATCGCGTGAAATACCGCAGCGTTCAACATCCACACGCAAAATAAACAGGTGCCAGGCGTGATGATGGGGCCATTCAGGCTGACGTAGCGGCAGCAGTGGCGTATCAGCAAGTGCCGATAAATAGTGTTGCGAAATCTCCTGACGCCGCTGGTTAACGTGCGCCAGCTTGCCAAATTGCACTAACGCAATCGCGGCATGGATATCACTGAGATTGTATTTATACCCCGGTGTTATCACTTCTGCCTGTGGTGCACGTCCATGTACAACTCTATCATAAGCATTCACGCCAAGGCCGTGAAATTTAAGGCTTCGGATACGCTCAGCAAGCCGGTCATCATCAGTGACCACCAGTCCGCCCTCAGCGCAGGTCACGTTTTTGATGGCGTGAAAGGAAAAAATCGCAGTGCCTTTCGCTCCGATAGGGGCTCCGCGATACTCGGCCCCAACGGCATGAGCCGCATCTTCAATAACAGGGATGCCGTGACGATGCCCGATGGCACGAATCGCGTCCATATCGGCGGGTGCGCCAGCGTAATGCACTGGAATAATGGCGCGCGTTCGGGGCGTGATAGCCGCAGCAATGGCCTCCGGTGTGACCATCAATGTATCGCGATCGACGTCTACCATCACCGGCACAGCGCCAAGCAAGACAATCATGTTAAGGGTTGAAACCCAGGTCAGCGAGGGGGTAATAACTTCATCGCCAGGGAAAATATCCAGTGCAATCAAGGTTACGTGCATCCCGCCCGTGGCGGAACTGACAGCAATGGCGTGCTTGTTGCCAGTCAATGCACAAAAAGCAGCTTCCAGTTGCTGATTTTTTGGCCCTGAAGTGATCCACCCGGATAACATGACCTTATTTACAGCAACAATCTCTTCTTCTCCCAAAGAAGGGCGAGAAAAAGGTAAAAAATCAAGCATGACAACATCCTGGTGATAAAATAACAAACGTACGTTCTTTAACCATTACAAATAATAATAGAAGTATGCATTAATAAAATAACTCAGATAAACACCCTGAACACTCATTATTCGAGTTATATTTAAAATACATTTAATTAAATCATTCAATTAATAGTTCAATCAGCTCTTCATATTTCATATATTCATTTATTTTTATTTAAAAAATAAATAATAGCCATTTTGGATCAAATCATCCAATAAATTAATCACAGTATAAACCCTCCTGTTTTGGATGTGGAGATACAGTGGCTACAGTTGATGTAAGATGTCCGTTTTGTGAACAGACAGTCTCTGTAAAAAAACACAGT
>JBPETC010000084.1:0-8339 GCA_051710325.1 Symbiopectobacterium sp. | reverse complement strand
GCATGAGGGATAATCCGCTTCAAACACAGCGCTCATACATACCATAGCCAACGCTGTCGTTTTTTGTTGCCAATAGGCTATCCAGTGGCAACGTTGTTACATTCCGCGGAGAGGGTTTTTTAAGGTAATGGGATGGGGATGCGTTTGCTGCTAACCAGTGAAAATACTGAATACAAATACACACTTGCTTTCGTGGTTATACCGAAGAAAGCGAAGAAGGGGCCGTCATTGAACTGACGTACAACTGGGCGTTTATAAATACTGATTTGGGTAATGCTTTCAGGCACACTGCGCTGGCGGTTGAAGACGTTGCCGCAAACCTGCGAGTGAATTCGTCAGGCAGGCGAAAAAGTGACGCGTGAAGCTGGTGGCCCGGTTTAAGGGCGTCACCACAATTATTGCCTTTATCGAAGTCTCGATGCTTACAAGATTAAGCTGATTGAAAAGCGCAATCCAGAAAACGGGCTCGGCAACTGATTGTCAGGCGATGCTCTGCGGCGGCATCTGACCGCCGCTTTTTTTGGCTTTCTCCCTCCCCTTCTCTCTTACGCTGTACTTATTCCATTGCGCACTTCTCCCATTCTGGAGCTTAAGACATCAGGTTTACTGTATTGGTGGTGGAAATTTGCCATAATGCGCGCTGCATTTAGTAAATGATTAAAGAGAACATGGCTGATAAAAATAACCTGAACGCACTGAGTGGCCGTTTCCGCGGGTTTTACCCGGTTGTTATTGATGTTGAAACCGCAGGATTCAACGCGAAAACTGACGCACTGCTGGAAATTGCCGCCATCACGATGAAAATGGATGAAGACGGTTGGTTACAGCCCGATGAGACGTTGCATTTTCACGTTGCTCCATTTGAAGGCGCACTGCTTGATCCCGCTGCGCTAGCATTTACTGGCATTGATCCCTGCAATCCGTTGCGCGGTGCCGTCTCTGAATACGAAGCCCTACATGAAATATTCAAAATGGTGCGTAAAGGTATTAAAAACAGGGGTTGTAATCGCGGGATTATTGCCGCCCACAACGCCAATTTTGATCACGGCTTTCTGATGGCGGCAGTGGAACGCTGTGGGCTGAAGCGCAACCCGTTCCACCCTTTTGCCACCTTTGACACTGCCGCGCTGAGTGGATTGGTGCTGGGACAAACCGTATTGGCGAAGGCCTGTATGACTGCTGGCATCGCTTTCGACTCCGCGCAGGCACACTCAGCGCTTTATGATACACAACAAACCACGGCGCTATTTTGCGAACTGGTTAATCGTTGGAAAAGGCTGGGCGGTTGGCCATTGCCCTAGAAAGACCAAACGGGATAAGCACCCCGAGTACGACCATAAATAGGTTTTATTCCCAAATAAAATGGGACCACGGTGCTGGGTCCCCTCTTTTACCTCAGATACCGGTGGTATGTGCCCACCAAGAGGCACGATTTACTGTGCGCTGTCTCTGCCCTGCGGCTCACAGTATTTGTCTGCGGTTTCTTTGATAAGCTGCTGCAATTCGCCACGGTGATACATTTCAATGACAATATCGCATCCGCCAATCAGTTCACCCTCAATCCACAGTTGAGGAAAGGTCGGCCAATTAGCGTATTTTGGCAGCTCGGTACGAATATCCGGGTTTTGTAAAATATCCACATAGGAGAAACGTTCACCGCACGCCGACAGCGCTTGCACGGCTTGTGCAGAGAAACCGCAGCTCGGCAACTTCGGGGAACCTTTCATGTATAACAGAATCGGATTTTCTGTAATCTGGCGCTGAATTTTTTCAATCGTTGTCGTCGTCATGCTTTTGCTTCCTCAAACGGTGTTTCTCTTCGAGCCACCACGGTGCCCCCTTCCTGTCGAAGGGATCGCACGGCATCATTATTATGTAAAAGGTATTATCGCACCATTTTCGCGTATTTACTTTGTTATCCAATCGATTGCAAAGCACATAATATTGTTGCTTCATTGTAGTAGCGAGAGCAGTTATGACAAAAACGCTATTTTTTGTATGGTTTTTCCTGTCGCTGTTCCCTCTCAGTCAAGTCACCCTCGGTGAAATATTCCGCAATAAGTGATGATATTTACAAGCGGGAAAACAATTATTAACGTTTTCTCATAATTCTGTTAAGCGAAAAGGTGATTTCCTACTTTTTTCTCATGCTGTTTTCGTGAATACTGTTCGAATTGATCGAGTTAGCGAGTTAAGGATTGTATTCAGTCTATTTTATCATGCGCGTATTTATTACTCTGATCTTTGTTTTCTTTAGCCATCTGTTTGTTAATGTTGCCCAGACAGCTCCTCACACTAATGCGGAGAAGAAAGCTAGGGCCAGCATGGATGATAAACACCTGAAAAGAAACCAGACTACCAAAACCGCTAAAAAACCACAAACCCCACCAGAACCACCGAAGAAAAAGGTGACGCAAGAAAAAGCCAAAGCGCAGCCTGAAAAAAAAGCCGTTGAGAAAAAAACCAAAATAGCGCAGAGTACCAAGGTCACTAAAACGACCGCCAATAAAAAGATCTCTGCCGATGTTGAGACCAAGGGCACTGCGTCAAAAGCCACTGTAACCACGTTATCGTGCTACCATAGCACAACCCCCGCAAAACTGGTAAAGAGGATCAAAAAAGGCGATGATGCCACTGAGAAGAAAACAGAGACGATAAAGCCGGGTGCCAAGAAAGCGGTCAAAAAGTTTGTGCTCAGTGAAACGCATAAGCGCCGTTATCAGCATGCAAAAATGACGGCGATGAACAAGCTGATGAGTCAGATCGGTAAACCTTATCAATGGGGCGGTAACTCGCCCTACACTGGTTTCGACTGTAGCGGTTTAGTTTATTATGCATATAAAGATGTGGTGAAGATTCCTATCCCGCGCACCACAAATGAAATGTATCACCTGCGCAATGCTGTGCCCATCAATAAGGGTGAACTGGAGATTGGCGATCTGGTGTTCTTTCGCATCAATGGTCGCGGCACCGCCGATCATGTCGGCGTTTATCTCGGCAATGGCAAATTTATTCAGTCACCGCAAACCGGTGCCAATATCAAGATCAGTAAGTTGAGTGAATACTACTGGAAGGAACACTACATTGGTGCACGTCGGGTGATGACACCACAAACGATTCGTTAATCGCCACATATCGAGACGCGTTAGGGATAATAAAGACTAGGTTATGCCTATACAACCTAAGATCATTCATTCAATAACCTAATACATCATTAAACGTGAGTATTACGTTTAATGATGTATTAGGTTATTGAATGCACTACCGGATTTTTTGCTTAAATCCACAATCTGCAGAGTGCTGAAAGAGCAAAACCTAAGCGTAAATATTAATCTTGTGACCGTGCTTGCTCGCCCCATCTTGCGATAAATCAGCCTTACGCGTTGTTGTCGCAGCAGAGACCGTACTACGCTTCTTAGCATTTTGCCTTTGTAGTCGAGAAATTTCTGCGTAAAGAGCCTCAATTTGCTGCTGAATGAGTTTTATTTGTTTTCTCAATGCATTGCGCTCTTCATATAATTCTGCCCAGCCGCTTTCCCGGTTAACTCTTTCAGCGCTTTAATCAGTTTAACGATCTGTTTGTGCAACTTTTGAATCTTCTGCTCTACCGAATTTCTGCTTGAAGGAACCTGGGTAGCAAGCGTTTTTAGAATTCCTGGAAGTAATACTGCCTAGAGGCTTACGCTCATTATACCTTCATTCATAAATAGGTATTATTAGTCGATAGCGCCATGCCGTCGTTGAACTAGCTAATCTTAGCGTATATTTTGTACAGCAAATACCAAGAAAAGCTCCAGCCAGGTATGCTAGGTTGCTGTAACGAGGGGAGTGGTTAAAATGCAAAAACCCCGCTTCTGCGGGGATTTTAAGAGGTGAAGTCGACCGATAAGCCGGGTTCTGTCGTGGACAGTCATCCATCTAGGCCAGCGCTCACGCACTGGCTCAAGCAGCCTACCCGGGTTCAGTACGGGCCGTACCATGTGAACCCCTATTTGGCCTTGCTCCGGGTGGAGTTTACCGTACCGCGAGCGGTTACCCGCCGCGCGGTGCGCTCTTACCGCACCCTTTCACCCTTACCTGATCCCACTTACGTGGGCCATCGGCGGTTTGCTCTCTGTTGCACTGGTCGTAGGTTTTACCCTCCCAGGAGTTACCTGGCACCCTGCCCTATGGAGCCCGGACTTTCCTCCCCTCCACGCGTATTCCTCGAAAGGGACAACCGTGAAGCGGCGACTGTCTGGTTAACTTCGGCACGCATGATAATAGGCAAATTAGCATCTATTGTCATCCTCTACGTCGTCATCCGCCTCATTTTGCGCCGACGCATATAGCCGATACAATGCGTTTTTTCACACCGTGGATTTCCCGCCGCCAGCGACGCCGCCTTTTCAACGGCAATTGAGCACGCAGCAGCTTCAGGGTACGCAGCGCTTTCGTTGAAAGCTCGCTCTTATCCGGTTGGAAACCTTCTACGATCAGCACACCATATCACCCTTGCTGCGATTTTGTCTTATTGCACTAAGCCAGCAGTTCACCCACCGGGACCCCTGAATCGACTCCCAGGTTTTGATCAGCTCGCGCGCCAGCAACAACATAACGTGATTCCCCAGCATCGTTGCTATATCGGACAGGCTGTCAACCGAGCGGTGGGTAGATTCGTAGAAAATCAGCGTGCGAGTCTCTTCAGAAAGTTGTAGTAAGCGGTCCTGACACGCTTTGGTTTTGGCGGGCAGAAACCCTTTATAACAAAAACTATCCGAAGCAATGCTTGCCGCCGACAGCGCCGTGATCGTCGCGCACGGCCCCAGCAATGGCACCATGCGCAAGCCCGCTTCACGACAGCGACGCACCAGATGGTAACCGGGATCGTTAATCAATGGTGTCCCTGCATCTGACACCAACGCAATGGATTATTCTTGCTGAAGCTTGCTCATCAAATGGTCGGCATTTTGCTGTGCGTTGTGATCGTGCAGTGCAATTAAGTACGCACTGATGGAAAAATGTTGCAATAACAAGCCGGTATGGCGCGTATCCTCCGTGGCAACCACCTCCACTCTGCGCAGTACACTTAGCGTACGTTCTGTGATATCGCCCAGATTACCAATGGGCGTTGGCACAATGTAAAGCGTGGATCCAGAAATGTCTGCCTTCTTTTATGATTCATTGTTTTATCCGGGTTATCAATTTAATATTGAGCATCTTTATAAAAACCACTTGATACAGTATGTATGTTTAATCATTTCGTCTGTTTGTAAACATGGTATATCGCGTCTGTGTTATTCGCGACGCTGCTTCTTACGGGATGTCCAAGCCAGGCACCACAGCCGCCTTCACCTGATGTTCAATGTCAGGCCGGAGCTTCCTCTTACTACTACCTGTACTACTATCTGCAACAAATGGAGCAAAAGCAGAGATAATAACGAGACTGACTGGCAATTACTTGCGATTCGTGCCTTGATTCAGGAAGGAAAGCTCCTTCAGGCAACCGAACAGTTCAACACATTGCCTGAGCAGTTGGCACAACCGCAACAGCGTGATCAGCAACTGCTAAAAGCGGCAGTTACCGCCGCCAACAACGACAGAAACGGCACAAGCGCCGTACTGCAAGGGCTGGACGTCAGCGCACTTTCCGCCGATCAACAAGCGCGTTACTACCAGGCGCGGATCAACGCACATCAAGGCCAATCTTCTGCTGACTTTATCGCCCAAGAACCGCAGCTCAAAGGCGATGAGCATCAAAAAATATCGATCAGACCTGGGTTGCTATGATACAGATGTCTGCGCAAGCAGTCAGTAGTGTGCTAATCAGCGCCAATGAGAATGTGCTTGCCGAATAGATTTGCTCACCACCCATCAGAACAACTGCGAGTCGAGTGACCAGTTGAAAGCCGCGCTGAGCCGACTGGCAACGCGCTATCCGCGCTACCCGGCGGCACAAACGCTGCCAACACCGCTGGCATCAGGCAAGACGCCTTGCCGGTGGCTGGCGGTGGTATCGCCGCGCTGCTTCCGCTCAACGATCAGGCACAGATGTTCGCCAATGCTATCCAACCAGGCTTTAATGCGGCGAAAAGCGGTCAGGCTAACATGGTGTACAGCGCGACCCCGCCGATACGGCTTTCGCAGCAACAGACAACGGGACGGTAACCTCAATCAGTGTTGTTGCCCCCGTACGCCACGCCAGCGAGCGTGTCACCGGCTCCTGAAGCCGCGCCAGCGGCGTGTCAGTGAAAATCTACGACACCACGTCGCAGGCCCGTAGCTAATCTGGTCACACAAACGCAGAAGGATGGCGCATCACTGATTGTTGGCCATTGTTGAAAAACGACGTTGAGCAACTCATCACTCAGCAAACTACTATGAACATTCTGGCGCTCAATCAGCCCGATCATGTGCAAAACACACCCAGCATGTGCTTTTTCGTCCTGTCACCAGACGATAAAGCGCACGACGCGGCGCAATTTATTCACCGCCAAGGCAAACAACAGTCGCTGCGGCTGGTGCCACGCGGAGCGTTGGCGATCGCGTGATTAATGCCTTTTCCCAAGCCTGGCAAAAGTCATGGCGGTAATACGCTGCTGCAACAACGCTTTTGTAATACCGCAGAGCTGAAACAGGCTATCAACAGCGGTTCTGGGTTGAGCCTGAACGGTCAGCCACAGTCAATGTAATGACCTTAGCTGCACAGCCTGGCACAACCATCGGCGTGTTAAACATCCCAGCACAGATTGAACCAACCGTCAGGACCAGCGGCAGCGGCAATGTCGACGCGGTTTACATTCTGGCGACGCCAGATGAATTGGCGTTGATTAAACCGATGATCAATATGCGCACCACCTCGCAATTACGCCCGGCGTTATTCGCCAGTTCGCGTAGTTTCCAGGCAGGGTTGGGGCCAGATTTCCGTCTTGAAATGGAAGACCTTCAGTTCAGTGAGATCCCCTTGCTGGCAGGCAGCAACCCAGCGCCAATGCAACAAGTGGTTATCCAGTTCAAGAATGACTACTCACTGGTGCGCCTCTATACCATGGGGATGGATTCCTGGGCGTTAGCGAATCACTTTACCGATTTACGTCAGTCGCCCAGCCAGAAAATTACTGGCGCAACGGGTACGTTAACGGCCAGCGAAGATTGCGTTATCAATCGCTAATTAACCTGGCTGCAATATCGCGAAGGCCACAGTTTGTGCCAGTCCCATGAATCAGAGAGCGACAGGCATACACTATGAAGCAGCATATCCGGCGCTATCTGGAACACTACGCTGGGTTGACGTTCGTTGTCGCTACCGTGAATTGTCACGGTGGTGAGCTGGATTTGATTATTATGCAGGATGGACACACCTGGTCTTTGTCGAGGTACGTTACCGCAAAAAAATGCGCAATTTGGTTCGGCAGCAGAGAGTGTAACGCCCCGAAGCAACAGTGGTTATTGAATGCTGCTGCACTGTGGCTGGCGTAGCGACAGCAGAGTTTTGACACGACAAGCTGACGATTTGGTATACTAGCGCGATTACCGGCGAACACGGCGAACACTATGATTACGCGTAAACACCGCATCTGGACGATGTCGTTGTCAGAGAAAAGATCGCATTGCTCAATGGAGCGCTTGGAAAATAGGTTAATGCATCGTGCTAGATAGAATAAAAGTCTGTTTCACCGAAAGTATTAAAACACAAATCGCCGCAGCGGAAGTCCTACCTGATGCGATCGCCAGAGCAGCCACGGCTCTGCTGAACTCATTACTCAACGGTAACAAAATCCTGTGCTGTGGCAATGGGACTTCCGCCGCTAACGCACAGCATTTTGTCGCCAGCATGATCAACCGATTCGAAGCGGAGCGCCCCAGTTTACCGGCGATTGCACTAAATGCGGATAATGTGGTCTTAACCGCGGTAGCAAACAATCGTCTGCATGAAGAAGTGTACACAAAACAGGTGCGTGCATTGGGGCAAGCGGGTGATATCTTGCTGGCGATCTCCAGCCAAGGCAACAGCCGAAATATACTGAAAGCCGTGGAAGCCGCTGTGACGCGTGATATGACGATCGTCGCGCTGACCGGTTACGACGGCGGGGAGCTGGCTGGTCTGCTTGGCCAGCAGGATGTTGAAATACGTATACCTTCACACCGCAGTGCGCGTGTGCAGGAGATGCACATGCTGACCGTTAATTGCCTGTGCGATTTGATTGATAATTCCCTTTTTCCACACCAAAACGATTAAGTAAAATATAACGAACGCATCCCAACTACTTGAGCTCGGTGAAGGAATCGGCAGGTGACATGTGGATCATCGCAGACTTCCGGTATTATAGTGCCCAATACGGGATGCATAAAGCTCCCTG
>JBPETC010000083.1:0-8680 GCA_051710325.1 Symbiopectobacterium sp. | reverse complement strand
GTCGTTTTTTGTTGCCAATAGGCTATCCAGTGGCAACGTTGTTACATTCCGCGGAGAGGGTTTTTTAAGGTACGCATGACGGTATTGATACTAGTATGTAACGCCCAAGCAGTGTTACGAATACCCGTATTTACACCGCCTTCAAACGTCAACGTCTCTGACGGGGCGAGTGCAGCGCTATGGTATGGAGTGTCGAGGCACTCACCGTTGACAAAGCACTGCTCTGCCACGAAAAGCACGAGTAATCCGTTTAACCAGCGTAAAACAACCCCTTGCTGAAAAATTCATAAACTTCAACCAACGCGGAAGTGCTCCGGTTGTTGCACCAGATCCAGCATCATAACGGCTGTCAACTTCATTTTCCATTGCTAGTCCGGTAAGTTCATCGGGGAGTATGGGATCGATGAAATCGGTAAAACCCTATTTGATCACCATAGGGCGTTTTTGCCAGTAATTCGCCATGAAAGATGGCCAATCGAGACTCAGTTGATAATCCATACCATGTTTCCAACAAAGGGGCTGTAAGAGTATAATCATTTCAGCGTCGGAGTTGCAGCACAGAGCGGGAGTGTGATGATAATAAAGCCGAGGTTAATCAGGATGTGAATACTGGCGGCCGAAAATGGTTTCAACGCGGGCACCACCAAGGACACTATCGGTGATGATAATTTCCCCTTCGTATTGCTCGATAATATCCAGCGCGACGGAGAGGCCAATGCCCTGGCCTGGACGCAGCGTATCCGCCCGTTGACCACGTTGAAAAATCATTTCACGTTGACTGCGCAGTATGCCGGGGCCATCATCGTCAATCAGCAAATGCAGATGATGGTCCGAATACTGTGCGCTCACTTCAACAAACTCAAGGCTGTATTTACAGGCGTTGTCGAGCACGTTACCCAGCACTTCCATAAAGTCGTTTTTTTCGCCGACAAAGGTTAATTCCGGGGAAATATCCAACGTAATGACAACGCCTTTACGCTGATACACTTTGTTCAGCGCAGAACACAGGGCATCAAGCAATGCTGGAACGGAGTGCACCTCACGCAGCAGCAGATTGTGTTCATAACGCATGCTCGGATGTAGGTAGTAGCCTATCTGTTGTGAGATACGGCTGATTTGCGCCAGCATCACCGGTTCTGCCTGTTCGATATGCATTTCTTTATCTGTGCGCAACGCACGTAATGTGGTTTGTAGCACGGCAAGAGGTGTTTTTAGGCTATGCGTTAGATCAGTTAGCGCCGTGCGGTATTTTTGATAACGCTTACGTTCGTTATTAAGCAGAATGTTGAGGTTGCGCACCAGGCTATAAAGTTCGCGCGGTGGATTCTCATCAAGCTGTTCGCGGGTGCCATTTTCCAAATTGGCAATCTGTTCCGCCAGCGTCTTGATTGGGTGCAAACTCCAGTGGGCAGCGAGCCAAAGTAAAGGTAGCACTAACAGTAAATTGGCGATAAAAACATAGCTAAACCACTCCCAGACCATATCTGCCTGTTGCAGTTCCTGGGGGATTTTATCAATCACGACAATGGTTAACGCAGGCAGAGTTTCTGTGGCCGGGTAGGTATTGACGGCAATAGAATGGGTGAACGAAGTCTCTTCTATCTTGCTACTAAAGCGGGTCAGCTTGCTGAGGACATGAGCATCGCCTTTGAGTACCGCGCTGCTGGTCTGGGTGTTGGTATCAAGTTCGTGGTAGTCGGTTTTTGTCAGCCATTCGGGTTTGATCAGAGCTTCCAGTCCCGGTACTTCACGTTCGCGCCAGAGAATTTTGCCGCCCTGATCGTAAATCAGCACCAGCGTGGGATAGCTGATATCCATCTCAGACGGTATAGTGACGCTAAGCTGATGATCCTTCCACTGCGCCAGACGGTAAAACAGGTTGCTTTCACCGCGCAGCAAACGAAATGATGTTTTATAAAAACTTACACTGTAGCCAATAACAGCGACTGCCCCATAAGACAGCGATAGGGACAGCACTATAGCGACAGCAGCAAGCAGAAAACGGACACGCAAGGAGAATGGCTGTCTTTTTACACGCATAGTTATGAAGAGGCGACCAAATCAAAACGATAGCCTTGGCCTCGCACAGTAGTGATGACGTCGGCATCATACACCAGTTGCAATTTTTTGCGCAGACGTCCCATCAACACATCAATAGTGTGGCTTTCACGCAATTCTGCATCAGGATAAAGTTGCAGCATAAGTGACTCCTTGCTGACTACCTTACCGTTGTTACGAATCAGCGTTTCAGTAATTGTATATTCAAATGCTGTGAGCTTAATCGGCGTACCCGCCACTATTAATTCACGACGCGACAGATCGATTTCAAACGGCGGCAAACTGATTAACTGGGAAGCCAGGCCACTGTTACGTCGCATCAGCGCCTGCATTCGGGCAACGACTTCCTCGAGATGAAAGGGTTTCGTTACATAATCATCAGCACCGGCTTCAAGTACGGCAACTTTATCCTGCCAACTTTCTCGTGCTGTCAGCACCAAAATAGGCAGCTTCACTTGCTGATTGCGCCAACGATGAATCAGCGTCATACCATCTTCAACGGGCAATCCCAAGTCCAGAATAGCGATATCAGGGGCATGTTCATGTAGGAAATAATCTGCTTCTTTAGCGTCTGCAGCCGCATCAACCTGATGGCCCATTTCTTTCATCTGAACGGTGAGGTGATGGCGCAGCAACACATTATCCTCAACAACCAGTACGCGCATGATTTTATCCTTCATTGAACTAGACGATCAGGGCTATGCCGCCTAGGCGGTGTGAATTATCCATAATCGCAGTAAACTAAATGTAAACAAATGTCGAGGGAATGGAGAAAAGCCTAACGCGAACCAACAATCAATCGTAAAGCAGGCACGAGGGTTGTTACCCCTCGTGCTTACACGTTATTTTAACGTGTCTACCAGCGTCACCGCGTGACCAATGTAGGTTGACGGCGTCATCGCTTTTAGGCGTGTTTTTTCTTCTTCAGGCAATTCGAGGCAGTCAATAAAGGCCTGGATGCCTGCACTATCAACGCGTTTTCTACGTGTCAGCTCTTTCAGCTTCTCATAAGGCTTCTCAATACCATAACGGCGCATGACCGTTTGGATAGGTTCAGCCAGCACTTCCCAGTTGTTGTCCAGCTCATCCAGCAGACGGTCACGGTTCACTTCCAGTTTGCTAATACCTTTCAGGGTCGCTTGATAAGCGATTAGCGCATAACCGATACCCACACCTAAGTTACGAAGTACGGTGGAATCGGTCAAATCACGCTGCCAGCGTGAAACCGGCAAATTGGCTGCCAAATGGCCCAGTACGGCATTGGCTAGTCCCAGATTGCCTTCGGAGTTTTCGAAGTCGATTGGATTCACCTTGTGCGGCATTGTGGAAGAGCCTATTTCACTAGTGATGGTTTTCTGCTTGAAGTGATTCAGTGCGATATAACCCCAGATATCCCGATTGAAATCGATCAAAATGGTATTGAAGCGAGCTATGCAGTCGCATAGTTCCGCGATGTAGTCGTGCGGTTCAATCTGCGTGGTATATGGATTCCACTGAATACCCAGAAAGGTGACGAAGCTTTCGCTGAATGCGTGCCAGTCCAACGTTGGATAAGCGGCCAAATGCGTGTTGTAGTTACCCACTGCGCCATTGATTTTTCCAAGAATTTCTACCTGTTGCAGTTGGCGATATTGGCGCTCCATGCGGTAAACCACATTGACGAACTCTTTGCCAATTGTCGACGGTGTTGCGGGCTGGCCGTGGGTGCGGCACAGCAGGGGAATATCACGATACTGGTGTGCCAACGTCTTGAGGGCATCAATAATTTGACGCCAGAACGGCAAAATAACATCACGGCGTGCGCAACCCAGCATCAAGGCGTGAGACAGGTTGTTAATATCTTCTGACGTACAGGCGAAATGGATAAATTCATTGACCGCATGCAGGCTAGGGACCGCCGCGACTTTTTCTTTCAGAAAATACTCGACCGCTTTCACATCATGATTGGTCGTGCGTTCAATAGTTTTGATACGCGCGGCGTCAGTTTCATTGAATTCTGCGACAATTTTATCAAGGAAAGCGTTTGTGTCGGCGTCAAACGCAGGAACTTCCTTGATTTCTGCACAGGCTACCAATTTTTGCAACCAGCGGACTTCAACCTGCACACGAAATTTTAGTAAACCAAATTCACTGAAAATAGCGCGTAACATGCTGACTTTATCACCGTAGCGACCATCAATCGGGGACACGGCGGTCAGTGAAGATAATTTCATCGCAAGCAACTCCTGAGGTGTATTTATCAAAAATATAACTTTAACAACACATGAATTAAAACGATAACATCAGCAACGTTTAGGTGTTGTGATGATGCATAGGGCCTCTGCGCCGTTTGTTGATGTCGCAAGCGGCCGCCCATGGATTAACGGCCAGTATCAGTTTGGTTTCTTTCACCCAACGAGCGCGAGAAAACATCAGTTGCAAACGTCTACCGCCGACCTGTTGCCACAGTACCGCAGCACGGATACATGCCCAGCACCGCGGCGCGCACTTTGGCCTGCACCTGCGTATTTTTCAGCACTTTCTGGGAAACGGTTACCTGAATTCGCGGGCCAAATGCACTTGATGAAATTGACATAAATCCCGGCCAGAGCGCTGATAATCGTCTCTGATATGAACGCGAAATGTTCGCGTTGGCGTGATACTTGACTAATACGGTTACCCAATTCGTCTAGCGATGCGCTATTGCCACTTAACTTGCGCTCAAGGGCAATCAAGCTAAAAGCATAGCGCGATAATTCTGCGTCTACGCCCTTTGGCACCGCTGTTTAAAATACCCAGCAAGGTTTTCAATCCGACCTTTACGTTACGCTCATCACCATTGAATACTACCACGGTAGATCCGAGATTCATATCCAATAGGCTGTTAAGCAAAGTTTGCAGTACGTCATTATCACAGTAGCCATAGTGCTCCAATTGTTGAACCAGATGGGCAGATTGGCAAACGCCCGCCAGAGACAGCATGATGTCCTGGTAATTTTTAGCTACAGGCTACTCCTGTACTCGTTCTTCGATGATGCCACCGCCAAGACAAACCTTTCCCTGATAAAACACCGCGGATTGACCCGGTGTGACGGCAACGACCGGCGCATCAAAGCGAACGCTGATGCGTTCGCTATCCAGCGGGGTTACCGTACAGGGAATGTCTTCCTGACGATATCGCGTTTTCACGACACAGCGGAAAGGTTCAAGGCGCGCTTGGCGATCGACCCAATGCAGCTGTTGCGCGATAATTCCCTGTGACATAAGGCGTGGATGATTGTGTCCTTGCGCAACATACAGAATATTATTCGTGACATCTTTATCAATCACATACCAGGGATCTTCGCTGCCCTCTTTGACACCACCGATGCCCAACCCTTTTCGCTGTCCCAGCGTATGGTACATTAAGTTCTGATGTTGCCCTATGGGTTTGCCGCCATCGACGGACAGGATAGGTCCCGGCTGTGCAGGCAAGTAGCGCGCCAGAAAATCTCGGAATTTGCGCTCACCGATAAAACAGATACCTGTGGAATCTTTCTTTTGCGCGGTTGCAAGACCAAGGAGTTCTGCGATACGGCGCACTTCAGGTTTTTCCAGTTCTCCCACCGGGAACAGGCTTTGCGAGATTTGCTGATGGCTGAGTGTGTAAAGGAAATAACTTTGATCTTTATTGCGGTCTTTTCCGCGCAACAAACGCGTGGTACAGCCGCTATTATGACGGCGAACATAGTGGCCTGTAGCGATATAGTCGGCCCCTAGATCTTCAGCGGAAAACTCCAAAAACGCTTTGAATTTTATCTCTTTGTTACACAGGATATCGGGATTTGGTGTGCGGCCCGCACGGTATTCTGCTAGAAAATGTTCAAAAACATTATCCCAATATTCCGCAGAAAAATTGACAGTGTGTAGCACAATGCCCAATTTATCGCATACGGCTTGTGCATCTGCCAGATCGGTAGAGGCAGAGCAATACTCCGTGTTATCGTCTTCCTCCCAGTTCTTCATGAACAGGCCTTCAACCTGATAGCCCTGTTGCTGTAATAGGTAGGCGGAAACGGAAGAATCGACACCGCCGGACATTCCGACAATAATTTTTTTCTGGCTGTTATCTGACATGGGCGTCTCACGAACCGGAGTGTTGACGCGCAGCTGAAAGGACTTCAACGCGTCAGCATGAAAAACAAGCGGTATATTTTATCATGATGTTGCCCGGGCAGCATGGGCTAATCCTGCGCATTGGCATTTCAGAATGCCAGTTAAAGACGCCCACCAGGCTGAGCGGATAGTGTTCTGTCGTCTGATAGCAGCGAATAGTTTCTGCCACTAGTGGCGATCGAAACTGCGTGACATGTAGAATTTCCTCGGCACTGAGCTGGTGACAGCAACTGATATCGCTGTTATGCGGGGTGGTTGGAAGTCTTGCTGTGAGATCAATGACAAAGCAAAAACGCAGAAACGGGATTTGGTCGGGAGCAATACACTGGTGAAGACGCAGAAAAGTCTGCGGTTTTGCACTGATGCCGGTTTCTTCCAACAGTTCACGTCGAGCAGCCTGCATCAATGTTTCGTTAGCCTTAAGGTGCCCTACGGGCTGGTTCCAGGTTGTTTTACCGCGAACCTCTTCTTCAACGATTAAAAAATGGTTTTCAGCCTGTACCACACAGGCCAAGCTAACATGCTATTTAAAAATAAAATCTCTCCAGGTTCCGGCGGTAAATGCTCCAGTGTCTGATTGACCATACCGTAGCGTATCAGGCATAGGGTTGGATAACCTATGTGCGCGGTCATGCAACGAACCTGACGGTTTCGCCCTCATGCAGCGTGATTTTTAGCCAACTGCTTGAAACGGTTTTCCTTTCGCGAATCGGCTGCACGCGTCCTCATAGCCACTCTGGTCTGGGGAAGCAATAATTTCTGCACCTGCGGCAATGTAATGTTATCTGTCAATGGCAAGTCGCGACAAAATTGTTGCAAATCTACCTCTATCGTGGTGCCTTCTACCTAAATATAATAGATTTTCGCGGTTTTTTTCCGGTTGAGTGAGTCGGTCTTGTAGTTTTCCGTCATTAGTGAGAATCATTAGATCCTCACTATCACTATCCAACCATCTTCTGCGGCATAAATATCAGAAAAAGGGATATATTCTTTTAGGGTAGTGCGGCCCGCTTCATCGGTAAACTGCGGAATCACGTCAAAAGGTTTGTTGAACAGGACGATACGGCGCGGTACAGTGTAAACTACGCGTTTACGTGAAGTTTGCGAGCTAATTCGATTAATGTTTTGATTTTTAACATAAAATTTATTCATCATATTTATAACAGAGAGTTACAAAGCCATTATACTCGAAATGGTTTGCTATTAGTGCGGGCAAAATATTCAAGTAGTATTGACGCGCATCTTACAAATTATTAATAAAATTGCGCTCGAAGGAGCGGTTATGGAAAGCAAACGGGCCAATCCCTTATCTGTTTTTCTGCATGAAAGTAGTTGTACCAACAGACGGACAAAAAATCACTGTTGATGCCAAGGTAAGCTGAACGTTCCTAATAATCCGATCATCCAATTTATCGAAGGGGATGGTATAGGTGTGGATGTAACTCCCGATGATCAATGTTGTTAATGCCATAGTGAAGAAAGCTTATGACGGCAAACGCACTATCTCATGGATGGAAATTTACACCGGTAAAAATCCACCCAGGTGTATGGCAGCGACGTCTGGTTGCCGGAATAGACGCTGGATTTGATTCGTGATTACCGTGTCGCCATCAAAGGCCTACTAACTACGCCTATCGGCGGTGGTATCCGTTCTCTGAACCTGAACGTTGCTCTGAGCCAACAACTGAATCTTTATATCTGCCTGCGTCCGGTTCGTTATAAGATACACCAAGCCCGGTTAAACAACCTGAGCTAACTGATATGGTGATCTTCCGTGAAAACTCCGAAGATATCTATGCGGGTATCGAGTGGAAAGCCGATACCGCTGAAGCAGACAAAATGATCAAATTCCTGCGTGATGAGATGGGTGTTAGCAAGATCCTATTCCCGCAACAGTAAGGTATTGGTATCAAGCCGTGCTCTGAAGAGGGTATAAAGCGTCTGGTACGTGCCGCCATAAATCATCAATTATTTCTACCCATTTTATCCTCAGCGCCTCTTAACCTGAATTATTAATCAATCTTTACCACGATCATCGTTATAGGCATCGGTCTGATACTGCGATTTATATCCCAGTAAATGTCGGGTATCGATATCAGCTTGTTCACGGTAAAGCTGTTCCGCAAGAGAACGCTGCTTATGGAAGGTGGGCGGCGTGCCATTCTCCAGGCTCAAGCCTGTTTTATTCCTGGCCTTGCTAAACCGCATGGTAAGTGTGCGCAGTGTAACTCCATCGCCGCGTTTGGCCTGTAAGGTGGTCTGGAAAATGTACCAAATAGGGGAGTGATTACATAATCGCGGCAGCGCTTGACGATATATTTCAGGCGCTATCCAATGGCGTTACAGTGCAAAAAAAGGAACTGTAGTGACACACTGAATTTATGCCACTTAAACAGAGGTGATATACTCACCTCAGGACAACACAGGTGCCCCAAATGAAAAAAAAGAAATTTCAGTGCAGAGTTTAAACGTGAATCCGCCCCAGTTG
>JBPETC010000082.1:0-8775 GCA_051710325.1 Symbiopectobacterium sp. | reverse complement strand
GACAACCAGCTTTGCTGCTTCGAGCTTAAGTTCTGCCGTGAAATGTTTTGCCATTTACTCACCTGTCGTATTGTTGAGGTAAGCATATCACCTCCGATAACGTAGCCTATATCAGTGTGATAATACATACGAATGCTACGAGCCACTAAAAAAATTAGTTGTCAGATTTGCACTATCAACAGGGCTTACGTCGCTCAAATATTATAAATCTTGAGTGGCAGGCAAGAAATCGATATGCAGCGGCGAGTAGCATGGATTAATCCAGAAGACAGTAAATCCGGACAAGCTATTAGCATTGCACTTAAATTATTTTCACTGCTAATAACTGAGAATCTTATAACTTTTAGGCTTAAGGCAGCGGTCAGACGCGAATTAAATCTTTGTCGTAACCAATCCACTTGTAGGTGATCAACGCTTCCGATTCCATCGGGCCGCGCGCATGCAATTTCTGCGTGCTTACCGCCACTTCGTCACCCAAGTAAAATTATCCGCCATCAGTAAAGCGGGTGCTGGCATTGACCGTACATCGCCGAGGAATCTACCTCTCGCATAAAGCGTTCCGCATTGCTGATGGAGCGCGTCAAAATGGCATCGGAGTGCTGCGTGCCGTTTTCACCAATATTGGGCAATGGCAGAATCAATGTCGTCCACCAGTGCCACATTGAGGTCGTTAGAGAACCATTCGTCATCGTAATCCTTGGCTTCTACCGCAACCACGTTGGCAGGTTCCGGGCTGGCGTGCAGTCACCCCCCCTTGCTTGTGCCATTTTCTCGCTCAGTGCAGGCATGAACTTCGCAGCAATGGCGCGCGATGAATCAGCAGCGTTTCTAGGCTGTTACATGCACCCGGACGCTGTACTTTAGCGTTTCAATCACGGTCAGCGGTTTGGCGAAATCAATGCTTTCATCGGCAAAAATATGGCACACGCTAATCCTATCCGTGATCACCGGGATAGTCGATTGTTCGCAGCACAGTCTATGCAGCCCTGGCATCACCGCGCGGGATCAGCATATCCACGTAGCGATCCAGCTTAAATAATTGATTGAGCAACTCTCGGTTTAGCCTTTCAATCGCCTGAACCTCAGCAGCAGTCAGTCCACTCTTCGCTAAGTGTGCGTTGAATCACGCTCACTGTGGCCGCATTGGTGCGATAAGTCTCTCTTCCGCTGCGCAGAATCACTGAGTTACCGGTTTTCAGGCACAGGCTAGCGACGTCCACCGTCGCATTCGGACGCGCCTCACCACCCCCAATGGCACGCGACGGCGTTTCAGTTTCAATCCATTATCCAGCAGGCGGCCATCTATCACTTCACCCACCGGATCACTCAGGCGGCAGACCCCGGAACACATCGTCAGCGATAGCGCGCAAACGCTTCGGCGTGAGCAGCAACAGCGCGCAAACGCTTCGACGTGAGCAGCAACCGGTCTTGTAACGCGGCGCTCATGTCGTTTTGCTGAGCATCCTCTAGATCCAGTGCGTTAGCGACCAGAATTTCTGCGCTTTTTCTGCTTCCAGCAAGTCAGCAATCACGTTCAGCGCCTGGATCTTCTGTACCCCTACTCAGCACCGACAGGTGATAGAAGGCTTGTTTAGCCGCTTTGCCCATTTTTTCTAGCATGGCGTGCTTCTTAATTGATAATCATGTCGTCGCGATGAACGGCCACCTGGCCATATTCATACCCCAGAATATCGGCAATCTTCTGCTAGTGATGCCCGGCGATCATGCGTAGTGCCTCACTCTTGTAAGGGGTTATCGCATGCGACAAATCGCGCCCGGAAAGCGTACAAACACGGATGACCTCACCGCGAGAAAAGTTACCTTTCACCTCGCGAATGCCTTTTCGCAACAAAGAGCTGCCACGCTCAACGATCGCGAAAAGTCCACCGTCATCAATGGCGATTTCACCCGCTTGCGGCGCACCGAAAATTCAGTGTTTGCTACTTTCCAGTGGTGCTTCTACGGCGTAGAAACAGGTGCCGCCGACCGACACGTTGCCAATCACATCGGTGCGGTTGCCTATGGCAATGATCATACCAGTCCCGGCACGGCAGACCACGCCAGCAGCCTGCAATTTGGTTAATATACCGCTCCCGTGCCAAGGCCGGAAAACTGCCACCGGCAATCAGGCGTAGTTCGTCGGTAATACCCTCCACTTCCCGAATCAATTCAGCCTCCGGGTTGGAGCGCCGATCGGCGGTAAACAGGCTAGCCTGATCGGTCAGCAACAGCAGCTGTCCACATATGCCAATATCGCGGCGAGCGCCGACAAGTTGTTGTTACCGCCAACCTTGATTTCGGCGGTAATTACCGCATCGTTCTCATTAATCACCGGAACAATACGGTTATCCAGAAATGCACGCAGCGTGTAGCGAGCGTTGAGGAAACGTTCTCTATCTTCTAGATCCGCGCGCGTCAGCAACATTTGGCCAATGTGGATACCATAAATAAAAACAGTTGTTCCCACAGCTGAATCAAACGGCTCTGCCCTACCGCGGCTAACAATTGTTTGGTGGAGATGGTAGTAGGCAATTCCGGATAGCCAAAATGCTTGCGTCCATGGGCAAGCGCCCCAGATATCACAATCACAATACGGTATCCGGCCAGTGTGCTGCTGTGCACACTGGTGAACTAATTCAATAATATGGGCACGATTCAAGCGTCGCGATCCGCCGATCAGCACGATGGTACCCAATTTCACAACCAAAATCTGGCTGCCACTTATGATTAATCTGCCGTTAATGTTGGTCAAAACACGAAATAATGAAAACGTTGCCACAAAGCACGTTCATAATGGCAATAAAGATTACGCGAATCTGCGCCGCTCCAGCAAACGCGGCGCAGATTTAAAAGAGAGGCTTCACGGTCACTCGGTGAGCGTCAAGGCGGATTCCAAAGAGTATAATAACCTTTCCAGATGCGTATGAAACTGCTGTTGCCTCTCCTGCACTTTCGTCAGCACTTTGGTATCTTTAATGTTCTCTTTTTGCCAACGGCCCATTTTATCGTACAAGCCAGAATGGTAGAAATAAACGAGCATTTTCCCTGGGCTTCCAACTGGAGTTACCATCCCCAGAACTCCCGTTTTCCCAGCACAGGTTTGACACTAACGCATACCGCCAGGCAATCAAAGAAAAAATGTTCATTGTCGTACTGATTCTCGCATAGATAGAGCCTCAATGAGGCAAAACTTTTCATGATCCGGACTTTCTGGTGTCCACTCGGTGGTGTCATCGGGTTACTTCTCAGGCTGGAGCTTCTTTTCTAACAGATGGCAACAATAAATTAAATCGCTATACCAGTCATACTGCAAATTGCAGGCACGTTGGCTGCATGTGTTCACTTGAATTACTTACCTGAGTAAACTCATCGGGACTCACGCGCTTGTCGCCTTCCTGCAACTCGAATTATTTAGGGTATGTGTATACGATTCAGGTTATTCGTTCTGTGAGTCCTATGATTAGGCGTTCAGCGCGCCCTTTAACCAATCGCTGATATGACCCAATGCCTGATGAAAATTACGGTATATAGGCGCCGCCTTGATGGGCAACAATTTACCGTTGGTGGACGAATTGACGATCAGGCTCGCTTCTTGTTTCTGGCACAACAGATCGTTGTCTTAATAGCCCGCCAGTATCGGCGTCGGGCAACGGTGGCTCAGCAGCCCCTGAGTTTTGAGCGAGTAGCGGCCCAGTTCCCGTTTTCAGCGCTGCGTCTATGGCATTCACCATGCCAAGTCGGCTGGCCGGCACGTCCATATACATATCCGACACCTGATATTGGCTGGCGCTGCGTATCACACAGCAAATGGTGCACGATGGGGCTATAAGCGTAGCGACACCGCGCAAACGACCCGGATACAGATAGGCCACACATTCGCAATGCTGTAGAGATTGGCTGCATTCAGCCAATAGTGACCATCGTGCTGTATCTCTTCGCTTTCCATCGCTTTGGTTTGCTAGGCGCTCCCCTGCTGCTTGGCCCACTCGTAAATCCAGTTTGCGCTGCGGTAACTCACCACGGTATCCAGAAAATGTTCATTACTGCGTTTCGCCGTGCTGACCATAATCTGTGCCAGCATTTCTTCGATTTCACGTGGATCGAAACCGCGCCAGATCCACATCAGGCGGTTCAGTGTGCGATACCAGTGTTTTGAATACGCCCTTCCAGCGCGGAATGGAGTTCAACATCTTCTGAAAACGGAAGCGTTGTTCGTGGTGAAAAAATTCCTAAGAAGCAGGCGCATGAGATTGGACTTCGGCTTATCAAGCAGTTTAGTCTGCTGCCGGAAGCCTATCAGTATCCGGTGACATTGTCCGGCGGGCAGCAACAGCGCGTGATATTGAGCGCGCTGGCCGTGGGCTAGAAAGCTATTATGCTGGATGACTATGCCGAAGAACCACAACTACTTGCTGCCATGCAGCAAGTCTGGCAGCAGTGGCACCAAAGTTGTCGCGATCTGGCACAGTTGCAACAAGCGAATATCGAACGTGAGGCACGCCACGAACTGTTGCAATACCAGCTAAAAGCGCTTAAAGAGTTTGCCCCACTGTCCGATGAATACGAACAAATTGATGTTGAATATAAACGGTTGGCTAACAGCGGTCAACTGCTATCACTCAGCTAGCAGACATTGCAGCTGCTCAGCGAAAACGACGATAAGAACATCATGAGCCATGCTACACAGCGCAAAGCACCAACTCGGCGAACTTGTTACTATGGATGAAAAACTGGGCAGCGTGCTGAATATGCTGGAAGCAGCCAGCATATTCAGATCAGCGAAGCTAGCTATGAGTTGCTCCACTACAGCGAACAAACGGATCTCGATCCAACTCGACTCTATGGGCTGGAGCAACGCTTATCCCGCCAAATGGCGCTGGCGCGCAAACATCACGTCGCCCCAGAAAACCCTGCCGGCATTCTACCAGAAACTGCTGGATGAAACAGCAGACACTGATAGAACAAGAGAGCAACCACATCACGCTCAGCCTGGCCGTTAGCGAGTATCACCAACAGGCTTTGCACGCCGCGTAACAGTTACATGCCCGCCGTCAACACCATGCGCATGAATTGTCTCAATTGATTACAACACATATGCATGAACTCGCCATGCCGAACGGACATTTCTCCATTGAAGTAGAGTTTCGCCGGAGCACCTGACAGTCTATGGCGCAGACAGCATCGCGTTTTTGGTCACGACTAACCCTGGTCAACCGCATCAGGCTCTGGAGAAGATTGCCTCCGGTGGTGAACTCTCCCGTATCGCACTGATCATTTAGGTGATCATTGCGCGTAAAATGGATACCCAAGCACTGATTTTCGACGAGGTGGATGTGGGCATCAGTGGCCCGACCGTCGCAATTGTCGGCAAAATGCTGCGTCAACTTGGCACATCCCCACACAGGTGATGTGTATCACACACTTACCGCAAGTTGCTGGCTGCGGGCGGCCATCAACACTTCTTTATCAGCAAACATACCGATGTTGCTGCTACTGAAACGCTGATGCAACCGCTGGATAAACGCGCACGGTTGCAAGAGCTGGCCCGTTTGTTGGTGGGCATTGCAGTCACAAAAAATTAGTGGCTGCGCAAAAACAGCATCAGGCATCGCGAGCCATGGCTAATTGAGTGCGTTTTACCGTTATTGTTACGGTTAGCATTCAGACAAAAATAATCAACTTTTATTGTATTTCGATGGCCATACAAGCGCCTTGCCGGTTTTCAAGACAGGCAAGGTCTATTATCATCGGCAACCTGTGCCCTTAAGGAATGTATTTACTATGTGCTGTAAAACACTGACCGTCATTGCCGCGATGGTTGTTATGATGACCGCCGCTTGTTCTACGCTGGAAAGATTGGTTTATCGTCCATATATCAACCAAGGGAACTATCTGGCACCGGCTGATGTAGCAAAAATCCACACCGGTATGACCAAGCAACAGGTTTCCTATATATTGGGTACGCCGATGATGCAAGACCCCTTTGGCAGTGACACCTGGTTCTACGTTTTCCGCCAGCAACCCGGGCATGGGGTAGTAAAACAGCAAGCGCTGACACTGACATTCAGCCAGGATGGCATTTTGACCAACGTGAAAAATCAACCGACGCTGAATTGATATAGTGAAGCGGTGATCAGAGCACGCATAATTAAGGCACAGAATGTGCCTTAATTTTTGGAACGCTACGCACACTGACGACGCAATTCTCTAGGATCGGTAATCAACGGGCGGTAGATCTTTATGCGATCACCCTTGCTTACTGTGTCCGCCAAACTGGCCGGCCGACTAAAGATCGCAACTTTGTTGTTAACCTGTAAATCGATATCGGTACGCAATATCAGCAACCAGGAAGCAATAATAGCCTTGCTCCACCGTTGCGCCCTCTTCCATCCCGTACATACTGACGTTCTGACAGCGCATAAACCACATCGACACGGATTTCAGGCACAGCATACCCCTTTGGCGCGTAAGATGAAGGCCTGCACCATATTACTTGCCAATTCTTTAAACACCTTGCTAAAGGCCAGTTCGATCAACTCATTGGTGAACTCAAAATCAAGATGCAGTTCCACCTTGCAAGCATCAGCACTTAAACTTAAAGGAATAAAGCGCCAATCGCCACTCAGTTAACGGAACGGGCCATCAACCAACTGCATACTAATGCATTGGCTCTCGGTGAGCGTATTGCGCGTGGTAAAAGTTTTGCTGATCCCGACTTTAGAGACATCGACAGCGGCCGTCATTTCTTCAGCATTGACAGCAATGACACGGGTCCAGGTACAGCCAGGCAGAAACTTGGGATAGAAGGCGATATCATTAACCAACTGGTACATTTGTTGCGCGCTGTAGGGCACTAGTGCAGAGCGACTAATCTTGGGCATGGCTTTTTCCGTATTACTTCCGCGTAGAATAATAGCACCGATGGCCCGGATGGTAAAAATTCTGAGGCGACAATTGCACCAATTACTCAACGTGCGTTTACTGATGCGGCAGTGATGTCTTTCCCTTTAACATCCGTTATAATAAAAATACTATGATAAAGAAAAAAGCTTATAAACCTGGCTCCGCCACCATTGCGCAAAACAAGCGAGCTCGCTACGAATACTTCATTGAAGAAGAGTTCGAAGCGGGATTGGCGTTGCAAGGATGGGAAGTAAAATCACTACGCGAAGGTAAGGCCAACATCAGCGACAGCTATGTACTGTTGCACAATGGTGAGGCTTTTCTGTTTGGTGCTACCTTTCAGCCACTACTGACCTCGTCAAGCAATGTGGTTTGTGACCCTACGCGCACACGAAAACTGCTGATGAACAAGCGTGAGCTGGATTCATTTTATGAACGGATTAATCGTGAAGGTTACACCGTGGTTGCGCTTTCGCTATATTGGAAGAAGGCCTGGTCAAAAGTGAAGATTGGTGTTGCCAAAGGCAAGAAAGAGCACGATAAGCGTTCGAATCTCAAAGAGTGCGAGTGGCAAACGGAAAAAGCGCGTATTATGAAAAACGCAAACCGCTAACAGTGGATTAGGGCGTCACGGTTCTGTTATACTACAGAAGTACTTGGGGCTGATTCTGGATTCGACGGAATTGTATAGCCTTAGGAGCATGCCGAGGGGCGGTTTGCCTCGTAAAAAGCCGCAAAAAATAGTCGCAAACGACGAAAACTACGCTTTAGCAGCTTAATAACCTGCTCTGAGCCTTCTCCCCCTAGCCTCTGCTCTTAGGACGGGGATCAAGAGAGGTCAAACCCAAAAGAGATCGCGTGTATGCCCTGCCTGGGGTTGAAGCGTTAAATCCAATCAGGCTAGTTTGTTAGTGGCGTGTCTGTTCGCAGCTAACTGGCGAACGTAAAAACTAGACTAAGCATGTAGTGCCGACGGTGTAGTAATTTCGGACGCGGGTTCAACTCCCGCCAGCTCCACCACTTTTGGTAGGACTGTGATAGGACAACACATTTAAAAATAACAAGTTAAATACAGCAACCTGACACAAGACCGGACAGAACACAGACAAAATATTCACGTGAAATGCACGCACATAATCAAGTCATCTGAAAGCCTCTGATTTTATCCCAGAGGCTTTTCTATTTGTTGTAAAAAAAGTAACAAAAATATTTTGTGGATTTTCTACCAACCATCATTGATTACTAGTTATTCATACAGTATGAATACTTCATTACCTTAATTAGGATCTCGCCATGAAAGTTGAAGTTACGATCGCCAAAAGAAGAAGTTACCGAACGGTGCCGTTGAAGCGCTGCAAAAGGAGTTTTGCTTCAGACTGGAATTCAGATTTCCCGATTGTCAGTTAACAGTACGCAGAGCGGAAAGTGATGGATTAACGGTGTTTAGTGGGGATCGGAATGAAGTGAGCGAGCTGCTACAGGAAACGTGGAAATCGGTAGACAATTGGTTTCATTGATAGGTAAAAGCGCTCCACCTCATAGCTGAGCGGCGGGCTTTTCGTTCTTTCTGTTTTCCAGAAACCGTTTGAATCAGCCACAGCGTTATTACCGGAAACAAGAGCGGTGCCAGTAGTAGCGGTTGGAAAACTCATGTAAGTCCGCCCGGTTGTTGACAAATAGTAAGGCTTCTCACATTGCCGTCTGTAAGTGCTCCGAGAAAAACCACCGCATTCGCTACAACTATTATTGCGTCGGTTTTCTGTATTATCACACTGATATAGGCTACGTTATCGGAGGTGATATGCTTACCTCAACAATACGACAGGTGAGTAAATGGCAAAACATTTCACGGCAGAACTTAAGCTCGAAGCA
>JBPETC010000081.1:0-8957 GCA_051710325.1 Symbiopectobacterium sp. | reverse complement strand
ACGCTGTGCAACCGATTGAAACGCCTCAATCGTAATCCGAAATGCACGATAGGCTTATCGGTACTTACATCAAACGTGAGTATTACGTTTGATGATGTATTAGGTTATTGAATGCAAGACCAGCACGTTTGACATCCACCTGCTTGAGCGAAGCAAGAAAATCGGTAGCACGCATATCTTCATACGCCATCTCGCTCACCAGTGAGCAACCAAGATTAAAAAAGTTGCTCGCCAGCTTCTGTTGCTGCTCATACTTCAGTAGATCGCGATCTCCCCAACCGATAGCATCCACCGTCAATACCACATAGCCGCGTTTCGCCAACTCGTCACCAACAAAACGCCAGGTGAAAAATTTATTGACCACGCCTGTTGTGCCGATGCCAGTTTCTCGGCGTTCTCCACGGCTTGATCATCTTCTCTTTGCCTATATCAAACTTTGAGCCGTGATCATGCGGCAAGATGATCGCCGGATGCGGACCAGGCGTTTTAGGTGTTAACAAGCAGCCCGCCACCCGGCTTTGATCGGTGATATTGAATGCCACACCTTCTCAGCGACATAGTCATTATCGCCTGAAGTTTCTGCCTTGCCTAGGTTTTCCAAACAGTGAAATCCTTCTTATTGCCTGGCAGTGGTTGCCTGATAGTTATAGCCATTGCCTTCAAGCGGGAAGGTTACCGTGACGAGTGCTTCGCCAATCACCGCCAGCGTGGCGAAGGTCGCTTTTGAGAATTCTGGTATAATGATGGTCCCCTTATTACCGATAATCCGTGCTTCTTTTTTCGTCTGGGTGTTGATCGATCAGGACAATACCGTCACTTGTTCATCTGTGTAGAGCAGCGTCATGGCAGAAGGTCATCCACACCCGTTTCGCACAGACTAGCAACACCGGTGATCGTGGATGGTATACTCTGTCTGAAAACCAGGATACAAACGAGATGGGGTAACCCCGATATCCATTAGTACGCCGCCGCAGCGATGCAAGCCCACTTTACGATCTCCGGCTTGCCCTTCACGGCGAAAACTGAAATTGGCGCTGACCATACGCAGTGGGTAGATAGCATCGGCATCAAGCTATTCACGAACTTGTCGGTAAACCGGGAAGCAGCACGTCCACATGCCTCACATCAGAAAAATATTTTTTCGCACGCGACACGGATTACCTATGCTGTTTCATGATAATTCAGGGTAAACGGCTTTTCGCATAGCAATGATTTACCGTGATTCAGACATAATAAGATATTGTCTTTATGGGCGCTATTTGGGTGGCGATGTATACCACGTCGACATCAGTATCATTAACCAACGCCTCATAGCTACCGTAGTATTTGCGCTGGAAAAGCGCTTGCCAAATTGTTCGGCATATTGCAAATACTGCAAAGAACGCGAATCTACGGCATAAAGCTCTGCATCTGCAACTAACTGGGCACAGCCCCTATGCAAATCTTTTTGCAATGGTGCCGGTGTGCCATGATTGCCTATTTGATGATTGCCATCTCTTTTCCTCAATCAACATGACCTGTTTTTAAAATACCATTTTGATTTTCAATGTATAAACAGGAAAGTAAAAAGTGTTAGCATGCTAGCTTCTGTCAGGGATAAAACAGAGATAAAAAAATCCGGCGCTTAGGCGCCGGATTTTCATGCCTTCAAATCTGAAAACTTATTTTTCTTCGCTTTTGAGTTCGGCAGGTCGGTTATGCTGCCTTCGAACACTTCAGCCGCCAGGCCAATAGATTCGTGCAACGTTGGGTGAGCGTGAATGGTCAGCGCGATGTCTTCGGAATCACAGCCCATTTCAATCGCTAGCCCGATTTCACCTAGCAGCTCGCCGCCGTTGGTACCGACAATCGCGCCACCAATAACACGGTGCGTTTCTTTGTCGAAAATCAGCTTGGTCATGCCGTCCGCGCAATCAGAAGCGATGGCACGGCCAGACGCCGCCCATGGGAAGGTCGCCGTTTCGAATCTGACACCTTTCTCTTTCGCTTCTTTCTCTGTCAGACCAACCCATGCCACTTCCGGTTCGATGTAGGCAATGGAAGGGATCACTTTCGGATCGAAGTAGTGTTTTTTGCCCGCGATAACTTCAGCGGCCACGTGACCTTCATGTACTCCTTTGTGCGCCAGCATCGGCTGACCGATGATATCGCCAATAGCGTAAATGTGCGGCACGTTGGTACACAATTGTTTGTCAACGAGGATAAAGCCACGCTCATCGACTTTAACGCCCGCTTTTCCAGCATCGAGGTCTTTACCGTTCGGAACACGGCCGATAGCCACCAGCACCGCGTCATAACTCTGCGGTTCAGCAGGAGCTTTTTTGCCTTCCATAGAGACGTAAATACCGTCTTCTTTGGCTTCTACCGCCGTAACCTTGGTTTCCAGCATCAGGTTGAATTTCTTGCTGATGCGCTTAGTGAAGGCTTTAACGATGTCTTTATCCGCAACCGGGATCACCTGATCGAACATTTCAACAACATCGATCTGAGAACCCAGCGCATGGTACACGGTGCCCATTTCAAGGCCGATAATACCGCCACCCATGACCAGCAGACGTCCCGGAATGCTTTTTAGTTCCAGCGCATCGGTGGAATCCCACACACGCGGGTCATCATGAGGAATAAACGGCAGTTGAATTGGACGAGAACCGGCGGCGATGATTGCGTTATCAAAGTTGATCATGGTTTTGCCTTCTGCACCTTCAACTTCCAGCGTATTCGCACCGGTAAATTTACCCAGACCGTTGACCACTTTCACTTTACGGTCTTTCGCCATACCGGCCAGACAACCCGTCAACTGGGTGATAACTTTTTCTTTCCACAAACGGATCTTGTTGATGTTAGTTTTCGGTTCACCAAATACGATACCGTGCTCCTCCAGCGCTTTTGCTTCTTCGATAACTTTTGCTACGTGCAGCAAGGCTTTAGAAGGGATACAGCCCACGTTCAGACACACACCACCCAGCGTGGAGTAGCGCTCTACCAGTACGGTTTCCAACCCCAGATCCGCGCAGCGGAACGCCGCAGAGTAACCCGCAGGGCCAGCACCTAGTACCACTACCTGAGCTTTAATTTCTGTACTCATCATGACCTCTTAATTGATTTCCGGCGGGTCTGTGACGCCATTATTATTGAGTTTTAACGCTCCTCTTCCACCGAGATGTGTCTTTTAACCGCTGTAGTTTACAAAATCGTTAATAATTTTGAAATAACAAGCGACTAACGATGTGCCATTAATCACTGACAGCTATAGCAAATAACAGCTTATCAGAAAAAGCCGACCGTAAGGCCAGCTTTTCAGTTACATCACCAGGCGGCGGATGTCAGACAATGTGTTGTTGATGATGGTAATAAATCGAGCACCATCAGCACCGTCAATGACACGGTGGTCGAAGGACAAAGAGATCGGCATCATCAGACGCGGCGTAAACTCTTTACCATTCCAGACCGGTTCCATCGCAGACTTTGACACACCCAGGATAGCCACTTCCGGTGCGTTAACGATCGGCGCGAAGTGCGTGGTTCCGAGACCACCAATACTGGAGATGGTGAAGCAGCCACCCTGTATTTCGCCCACAGTCAGCTTGCCGTCACGAGCTTTTTTGGAGATAGCCATCAGCTCGCGAGACAGTTCGATGATGCCTTTCTTATTCGCGTTTTTAAATACCGGAACCACCAGACCACTCCGCGTATCAACGGCAACACCGATGTTGATGTATTTCTTCAGCGTCAGATATTGAGCATCTTCAGATAGCGAGCTGTTGAAATGCGGCATTTGCTCAAGCGCAGTCGCAACGGCTTTCATGATGAAAACCACTAGGGTGATCTTCACATCCAGTTTACGTTTTTCCGCTTCTACGTTCTGTTGTTTACGGAAAGCTTCCAGATCGGTGACATCGGTTTTGTCGAAGTGTGTAACATGCGGGATAACCACCCAGTTACGGCTCAGGTTGGCACTAGAGATTTTCTGGATGCGGCCCAGTTCAACTTCTTCCACTTCACCGAACTTGCTGAAGTCCACTTTCGGCCACGGCAGTAGGCCCGGTAGAGAACCACCGGTCGTAGCGCCCGCAGCAGGTGCGGATTCAGCGCGTTTAACTGCATCTTTCACATAAGCCTGGATGTCTTCGCGCAGGATACGACCTTTACGGCCGCTACCGTTCACTTTCGCCAGGTTTACGCCTAGCTCACGCGCCAGACGGCGGATGACCGGAGTTGCGTGAACGTAAGCATCGTTTTCAGCGAATTCGCCTTTAGTGTCTGCCTTTGCAGCAGCCGGTGCAGATGCAGCGGCGGCTTTCGCCAGTTGCGCTGCCGGAGCGGCTTCTTGTTTAGCGGCAGGAGCAGCAGGCGCAGCGTCTTCCACTTCAAACACCATGATCAGTGAGCCGGTTTTTACTTTATCGCCGGTGTTGATTTTGATCTCTTTCACCACGCCAGCGAACGATGCTGGCACTTCCATGGAAGCTTTGTCGCCTTCCACGGTGATTAGCGACTGTTCAGCTTCTACTTTGTCGCCTACCTTCACCATCACCTCGGTAACTTCAACTTCATCTACACCGATATCCGGTACGTTGATTTCGATAGCCATTACTTTTTTCCTTTTATGCTAAGCGCGGGTTAACTTTTTCAGGATCGATGTTGAATTTCTTGATGGCTTCAGCCACCACAGAAGTTTCAACTTCACCGCGTTTAGCCAATTCTCCCAGAGCGACAACCACTACGTAGGAAACGTCCACTTCGAAGTGGTGACGCAGGTTTTCACGACTGTCGGAACGACCGAAGCCATCAGTACCCAGTACGCGGTAATTGCTGGACGGAACATAAGTACGTACCTGCTCGGCGAACAGCTTCATGTAGTCAGTGGACGCAACAGCTGGTGTATCGTTCATCACCTGAGCGATGTACGGTACGCGCGGTGCGTCGGTCGGGTGCAGCATGTTCCAGCGTTCGCAGTCTTGACCTTCGCGTGCCAGTTCCGTGAAGGAGGTCACGCTGTAAACATCGGAACCGATGCCGTAGTCGTTGGCCAGAATCTGTGCCGCTTCGCGAACGTGACGCAGGATAGAACCTGAGCCAAGCAACTGAACCTTGCCTTTCGCGCCCGCTACCGTTTCCAGTTTGTAGATACCCTTACGGATACCTTCTTCCACGCCTTGCGGCATAGCTGGCATGTGGTAGTTTTCGTTCAGCGTGGTAATGTAATAGTAGACGTTTTCCTGCGCTTCACCATACATGCGCTCCAGACCGTCCTGCATGATCACAGCCACTTCGTAAGCAAAGGACGGATCGTAGGAAATACAGTTCGGGATGGTCAGCGACTGAATGTGGCTGTGACCATCTTCGTGCTGCAAACCTTCGCCATTCAAAGTAGTGCGGCCAGAAGTACCGCCGACCAGGAAGCCGCGTGCCTGGTGGTCACCCGCTGCCCAGCACAGGTCGCCAATGCGTTGGAACCCGAACATGGAGTAGTAGATGTAGAACGGGATCATCGGTAGGTTGTTGGTGCTGTAAGACGTTGCCGCCGCCAGCCAGGATGAGCCTGCGCCCAGTTCGTTGATGCCTTCCTGCAAGATCTGACCTTTCAAGTCTTCTTTGTAGTAAACCACCTGCTCACGGTCTTGCGGGGTGTACTGCTGGCCGTTTGGGCTGTAGATACCGATCTGGCGGAACAAACCTTCCATACCGAAGGTACGCGCTTCGTCAGCGATGATCGGAACCAGACGATCTTTGATCGACTTGTTCTTCAGTATCACCTTCAGAGCACGCACAAAGGCGATGGTGGTGGAGATTTCTTTGGTTTGTTCTTCCAGTAGAGAGCTGAAGTCTTCCAAAGTCGGCAGTTCCAGTTTCTCGTCAAAATTCGGCTGACGAGACGGCAGGTAACCACCCAGAGCCTGACGGCGCTCATGCAGGTATTTGTATTCATCAGAATCTTTATCGAAAGTGATGAATGGCAGTTTTTCGATGTCAGCATCAGCCACTGGCACATTGAAACGATCGCGGAAGTAACGCAAGCCGTCCATGTTAACTTTCTTGACCTGGTGAGCGATGTTTTTTCCTTCTGCCGCATCACCCATACCATAACCTTTGATGGTGTGCGCCAGAATAACGGTCGGTTTGCCTTTGGTGTCTTGCGCTTTTTTCAGTGCAGCAAAGACTTTCTTCGGATCGTGACCACCGCGGTTAAGGGCCCAAATCTGATCGTCGCTCCAGCCGGCAACCAGAGCAGCCGTTTCCGGGTACTTGCCGAAGAAGTTCTCACGCACGTAGGCACCGTTTTTGGATTTGAACGTCTGATAGTCACCGTCAACGGTTTCGTTCATCAGTTGGATCAGTTTAGCGCTGGTATCTTTACGCAGTAGCTCGTCCCAACGCTCGCCCCACATGACTTTGATCACTTGCCATCCAGCACCACCAAAGATACCTTCCAGCTCATTGATAATCTTGCCATTACCAGTAACCGGTCCGTCCAGACGTTGCAGGTTACAGTTGATAACGAAGATCAGGTTATCCAGTTTCTCGCGGGTCGCGATGGTGATAGCACCCTTAGATTCCGGCTCATCCATTTCACCGTCGCCCAGGAAGGCGTAAACGGTTTGTTTTGACGTATCTTTCAGAGCACGTTTTTCCAGGTATTTTAGGAATTTAGCCTGATAAATAGCACCGATCGGGCCAAGACCCATGGATACGGTCGGGAACTGCCAGAAGGTCGGCATCAATTTCGGGTGTGGATAAGAGGAAAGTCCTTGGCCGTGTACTTCCTGACGGAAGTTATTCATCTGATCTTCGGTCAGACGCCCTTCCAGAAAGGCACGCGCGTAGATGCCCGGAGAGATATGGCCCTGGAAATACACCAAATCGCCGCCATCCTGTGCACTGCGTGCACGGAAGAAATGGTTAAAGCACACTTCGTAGAAGGTCGCGAAAGACTGGAAGGACGCCATGTGGCCACCCAGTTCCAGATCTTTCTTGGACGCGCGCAACACGGTCATGATGGCGTTCCAACGAATAGCGGAACGAATGCGGCGTTCAAGGCCCAGGTTACCCGGATAGGTGGGTTCGTCTTCCACAGCAATGGTGTTTACGTAGTTGCTAACAGCACTGTCTTCCCCTATGTTTACGCCACCCTTGCGCGCTTCTGACAATACTTGATCGATCAGGTACTGAGCGCGTTCAACACCCTCTTCACGGATAACCGATTTGATCGCCTGTATCCAGTCGCGAGTTTCGATCGGATCCACGTCATTATTCAAACATTCTGACATGGTGTATTCCTTATCTCTTTCTAATCAGTTAATTTTCTGAAGGCTATCTCTTGCTGTACACGCTGCCATTATCGTCATATCATCGACGATAGCCGTGTCATAGACAGTAGTCAGAGCACAGATAAGACAGGCCCAATCTTGTCATTTACGTGTTTAACGCCCCAATCAGAGCGTTCAATCCTTACGTTTCTGGAGCCGACGTAGCGGACACTCTTTTCAACCATGTTCCCCGGTTAAGATCCAGCAGTACTTCCTCAATACACGCCAGATGACGATGCGAAGCTTCGCGTGCCTTTTCAGGTTTGCGAGCGACAATCGCCTCAAAAATCCAGGAGCGATGCCTGCTTACTTAGGCCAGAACTTCTCGGCTCAGGTATAACAATTCAAAATTCTGTCGCACGTTCTCTTCTAGTAACGATCCCATACAACGTAGCAAAAACACATTGTGCGTTGTTTCTATGACAGCTACTTGATAATGCATAACGGCTTCCGACTCCGCGATCAGATCGTCCGAAGCACGCGCCTGCTCAATCTGGGTATGGCCTCATGGATGCGCTGGAAATTCTCTTACGTACCACGAAACTCCGCGTAGTAGGCAGAAACGCACTTCCAGTGCTGACAGGTTTCCAGCAGATCAAATTGAAATTCAGGAGGGTGCTTATCAGTTCCGACAACGGAACACTCACGCTTTGCCACAGTTTGTTCTGAACAAACGTTTCCCTAGCATGGACGACGCAGCAGCAGGCCTTTTGCCTCAAGACGTTGGATGGCTTCTCGCAAAAAAGGACGGAAGACATTAAATTGTTTCGCCAGTTTGCGCTACGGGGGAGTTTCTCGTCGTCGCGAAAGGCTCCTTTGCGGATCAAAAACTCCAGTTGTTGTTCAATCACGTCTGACAGTTTGGGCTGACTGATCTTGGTATAGGCCATGGTAAGTGTTTCTCTATGAAGTACGCGGAGTCAATTGGTAATACCAATTTCAAAAACGTGACGCTAAAGTAACAAAGTATTCACCTTCTGTCCATACCGGACCTTGCGCTAAATCATGTTCTTCACTAGATTTTAATAATTACACGATCCGATTAGGTCAAAAACCTATACTCACTAGTAAGTAGCGGCTTCAATGCTATAACTATAAATATTTTAACTTTTATGAAATGAAAACCAGTCGATGCTGAATCGTTAAACTCGCAATAAAATGAATAGAAATTCATATTTTTTAAATTTAAAATCAAAAAAATAAGCCATGAAGTTGGAACTAGTGATACTTGTTGTTAACATTCCATTTTCTAATGGTGATATTTTCAGCAACAAAACCTATACACAACATTATCACCCTCCTCATTTTTTCCGATAATAATCAGCTATCACTTATCAATTTTACTCTCTCGATTTGACGATTAACATCGTTAATCGCCACGTAATAGGCCATTGATTTCATCTTGAGATTGGTTATGTGATCGGCGGTCTTTTCTGCACTCTTGGTGTAAGTGCTTTACCTTGCATGATACAAATCAATAGAATGGATGATGTTTCTCATCAACGCCGCTCGGCAGCGTTTAATATCAATACCGTCATGCGTACCTTAAAAACCCTCTCCGCGGAATGTAACAACGTTGCCACTGGATAGCCTATTGGCAACAAAAAACAACAGCGTTGGCTATGGTATGTATGAGCGCTGTGTTTGAAG
>JBPETC010000080.1:0-8980 GCA_051710325.1 Symbiopectobacterium sp. | reverse complement strand
TCGTGTTGGAAGGTGCGTTTACATGATTGACAATGGTAACGGCTGATGGGCACTTCTGCCATAACTGTGTTTTTTTTACAGAGACTGTCTGTTCACAAAACGGACATCTTACATCAACTGTAGCCACAGTATCTCCACATCCAAAACAGGAGGGTTTATACTGTGATTAATTTATTGGATGATTGAATAAAAAAGGCATACTAGCGGTTACCCCTTTTCTGTGGAAAAGGTTATTCCACCTTCTGTGGAAATGGTTATTTCACCACGCGTAACGAACGATGGTCGCCCACCGCGCGGTGCCGGTGGTGGTTGTTGAATCATTATCAGGCAGGTTAGTCTCCGTCACGTTGTCTTGTTGCTTGTTATCCACAACCGACATCACCATACCCGACGTCAATGCCTTACCCTGCGCATCTGTAAGGTTATCTATGCTCTCATACGGGCTCAGGCTAAATTATGGTGCCAGCGCCGTTTTCACGGGCGTAAATAAGCCAATACTGCGGCTATTTGGACATAAACCTGACGCAGTACACCACCAAAGCGGGCGTTAAACACACGCTGTCATCAGTCAGCTCCAGGCCACATACCGCACGCTGTGCGATATTCAGTACCATCTGCCCATCACTGTCGAATTTCATTGGCACCATTATACGCCCGGCAGCGATACATCAACCACCAGATGCGGCATTAATTGATTATCCAGAAGCCAATCATAAAAAGCCCGCAACAGATATGGACGGCGCGGAGTTAGTTGATATAACGCCATACAGGTTTAACTTTGGGTGTGCAAACGGATTTCGCGCTCGGCTTCAGTCAAGGATGCCAGGAAAGCATCACGCTCGAAGACGCGCGTCATATAACCTTTCAGCTCTTTCGCCCCTGAGCCCGTCAATTCGATTCCAAGCAGCGGCAAACGCCACAGCAGTGGTGCCAGATAGCAATCGACCAGACTGAATTCTTCGCTCATGAAATAAGGCGCTTCATTGAATACAGGTGCAACGGTCAGCAACTCTTCACGCAGTTGTTTACGCGCCGCATCCACTTCTTGTGCATTCCACTGTATGATTTTTTTCAAGAGAGAATACCAATCGGATTCAATGCGGTGCATCATCAGGCGACTGGTACCACGCGCTACCGGGTAAACCGGCATCAACGGAGGATGAGGGAAACGCTCATCCAGGTACTCCATGATGATACGAGATTCATACAGAGTCAGTTCACGATCGACCAACGTCGGCACGGAACCATAGGGATTAATATCAATAAGATCCTGTGACAGGTTATCCATATCCACCAGCTCAATCTCGACACTCACGCCCTTTTCCGCCAAGACAATGCGAACCTGATGGCTAAAGATGTCGGACTGACCAGAAAACAGTGTCATTACCGAATGTTTGTTGGCAGCGACAGCCATGAAAACCTCCAAGTTTATCGAGAAATACGACTAATAACTAAACGGTGCTATCCTGTATAGCCCGGAATCACTGTACGTGATTGCCCACAAAACGTCTGGAGGCATCAACATTCGGGAAAATTGCTGGCTGGCATACAGGCACAAAATCGGCAAATATTCTACCAGATTTTGTGCGTTCTGTGGTGAAAGAAGCGCAATTTCATTACTAACCATCAGAAAGCAGGATTATTTTTTATCTGAAGAGATGAAATGCGGGCAAGAATTAATCTTACATCGGGTTTTTGCGTTGATTTGCAGCGATAAACGCCAGAAATTAACGTTTGGAGTACTGAGGACGGCGACGTGCTTTACGCAGACCACCTTTCTTACGTTCAACTTCACGCGCGTCACGGGTAACGAAGCCCGCTTTACGCAGTTCAGAACGCAGAGACTCATCGTACTCCATCAGCGCACGGGTGATACCATGACGAATGGCACCTGCTTGACTGGAAATACCACCACCTTTAACGGTGATGTACAGATCCAGTTTGCCAACCATATCGACCAGTTCCAGCGGTTGACGAACTACCATGCGGGCAGTTTCGCGACCGAAGTACTGTTCCAGGCTGCGCTGGTTGATAACGATATTGCCGTTGCCCGGTTTGATGAATACGCGAGCAGCGGAGCTTTTACGGCGACCAGTGCCGTAGTATTGATTTTCAGCCATTGCCTATAATCCCGATTAAATGTCCAGAGCTTGCGGTTGCTGTGCCGCGTGGTTGTGCTCGTTACCTGCGTAAACTTTCAGTTTACGGTACATAGCGCGACCCAGCGGGCCCTTCGGCAGCATGCCTTTAACCGCGATTTCAATCACACGCTCAGGACGGCGGGCAATCATCTCTTTAAAGGTTGCTTGCTTGATACCACCGATGTGGCCGGTGTGGTGATAGTAAATCTTGTCGTTACGCTTGTTGCCGGTTACAGCAATTTTGTCAGCGTTCAGAACAATGATGTAATCACCGGTATCGATGTGCGGGGTGTATTCCGCTTTATGCTTACCGCGCAGGCGGCGAGCCAGTTCAGTAGCCAGGCGGCCCAGAGTTTTAGCTGTCGCGTCAATAAAATACCAGTCGCGTTTGACGGTTTCTGGTTTAGATGTAAAAGTTTTCATTAAAATCTTACCCAATTTAAGTTACACGTTGGTGAGCACTCAAACGCTTCAATAAATTCAGAAATAAAGTATTGAGGTTCACAAGGCATCTAGTCCAGCAAACCTACCCCTTCGAATAGCCACGCCGGCACGATTAACGTTTCGGGAAAAACGTTGTTGTAACGTGAGATCGCAGAATTATAGAGAAGTCAATAGCAAAGATCGACCTCTTTTCCACAAAAGCGCGATAAATTCCCCGGTGTCCGCTCAGGTAATGTGCGGTTGGCTCAAATATTCTTCATTTTGTATCTCTTATAACCGCGACAGGCAGTGTTGGTATTCGAATTTCAGGTGCTAGCCTTGATACAGCGTGAACATCGAGGTTTGTGCCGCGATCACCAGTTTGACCCGTCGCTCATAAAACTCATCCACCAACGCCAGAAAGCGGCGCTCCGCTTTCTTCTCTTTGAACATCCCCATGACGTCACATTATTGTGCAGCAGTACCGTGTGGTAAGGAGCGATAGAGCAATATAGCTATTCTGGCTGTGCGCATCGAGACACAGCGTGGCAAAATCGATGGCCAGTTACCCCATCGCCCGTACTGAGCGTCGGCATCGGTTGATGATTGATCTCAAGCTCTGTCCCCAGCGCAGAGAATGCCCGGTCAAACAAGCGCGAGAACATCTGACGCATCTCAGTATCGGTTTTCGGCGACAGCGGCATCAATAGAGATGTGCCTGCGTTAGCGTGCGCAGGTGATAATCGATATAGGCATCCACATTTGCGTACCTCGCAGTACTGCTTAATGAGATCGATAGCTGGCAAAAACGACTGCGTTGTAGACCGTTGCAATAGAAGTTATCCGGAGGAATGTTGGATGTGGCCACCAACGTGACAGCACTGGCGAACAACGCACGTAACAGTTCCGCCAGCAGAATGGCATCGGTGATATCCGTAACGAAAAACTCATCAAAACAGAGTACATCAGCCTGCACCTTAGTCTGCACCTGAACCCCATAGGCCACCTGTTACAGCAGATTCGGTTTCCTTTGTAGCTAGTCAGTTCTTGGTGTACGTGCAGCATAAAACGATGGAGATGCAGTCGCAGCTTGCGATCTATGGGTAGACTCTAGAAAAACAGATCCACCAGCCAGGTTTTACCGCTCCAAACCCCACCCCACATATAAAGCTCTGCACCGGGGTCACCGGCGGTTTATCCGCCGGCCACAGCCAGTGCCTGCCAGCGGGTAAAACGGCCATCGGATGCGGGAGTCGTCTGCGATGCTTCACGGGCTTGCAAGGCCTGATAAATACCATGCAGAGCAGCTACCGTTTGCAGTTGACCTCATCAGGCTGATACTCGCCCACCGCCACACTGCCTGCTGATAGTGCGCCAGTGGCCCAGCAAGCAGCAGCGTTGTCGGTTGTATCATCTTGGGTTCTCTCTTCATCCGTCATTTTCCGAAAAAAGTTAGTCGTGTTTTATCGCCAATTAACGTCATTTGCTCCCGTAAGCGGCGCATTTTTCATGATATCGCCTGAAATAGATCCCAACTACCTTACAGCGTCGCGTTTCTGGACTCCACTCGGGCGACGTTAGTGATTATAGTGGCTATTATGAAGTGAAAAACCCTACGGGACAATGACGTCGAAAAAATAAGGTGTGTTTATGACTTGGGAGTATGCGCTAATAGGATTAGTTGTTGGCATCATTATCGGTGCTGTCGCCATGCGGTTTGGCAGCTCTAAACTGCAGCAACAACAAGCGCTGCAAAGCGAGTTGGAAAAGAGCAAAGCCGAACTGGAGACCTACCGTCGGGAGTTGGTGGTCATTTTGCCACAGCGCCAATTTGTTGGACAACATGGCAAAAGATTACTGTCAGTTGTACCAATATATGATAAAAGCTCTAGCAACTTGCTGGCAGATTTGCCGATGCAGGATAACCTGTTTCGCTACCGCTTAACCGAGGCGGAAGCAGCCAACGCTGATCAGGTACCGGTGAGCATGCCGCCTCGCGATTATTCAGACAGTGCATCCGGACTGCTGCGTGGTGAGCACCCGCTGCGCAAATAAGCATTTTTCGCCCTACTTCGTTAAGAACAAGATCTTTCACGCAGCCTATATTCCCAACTATCTCTTCCCTGCACAATTTGACGATAGTTACATTTCCTTGACGAAAGAACAGTGAACTTTACACGTTATTCGCTAATCGACTCTTCACCAGCCGTTTAAGTTTATATATCATTATTTTATTCATAATCGATATTTTATCGATGATTAGCAGGTTGTGAGAGATAAAATCAAATGAAGAAAAAATCATTATTATTCATCGCACTGTCAGTAAGCATGAGCCTGGCATTGTCATCGCTTTCTGCCGTACAAGCCGCCCTGCCCGCCGTAGTGGAAGGTCAACAATTACCCAGTCTGGCACCGATGTTGGAAAAGGTGTTGCCTGCGGTGGTCAGCGTACATGTGGAAGGCACGCAAACGCAGCGCCAACGCGTACCAGAAGAGTTTAAATTTTTCTTTGGCCAGAATGCTCCCTCAGGCAAGCAGAACAGCCGCCCATTTGAAGGCCTCGGTTCAGGCGTGATTATCCATGCGGCCAAGGGGTATGTACTTACCAATAATCATGTCATCAATAATGCCGATAAAATTCGCGTGCAGTTGAATGACGGTCGGGAATATGACGCCAAACTGCTGGGTCGCGATGAGCAAAGCGACATCGCCCTGCTGCAACTGAACGATGCCAAGAATTTGCAAGAAGTTAAAATGGCGGATTCTGACCAACTGCGCGTCGGGGATTTCGCCGTCGCCGTGGGTAGCCCGTTCGGTTTGGGCCAAACAGCCACCTCGGGCATTATCTCCGCGTTGGGTCGCAGCGGCCTGAATCTGGAAGGGTTAGAAAACTTTATCCAGACCGATGCCTCTATTAACCGTGGTAACTCCGGCGGTGCACTGGTTAACCTCAAGGGTGAGCTGATTGGGATCAACACCGCGATCCTGGCACCGGGCGGCGGTAATATCGGTATCGGGTTTGCTATTCCAAGCAACATGGCGCAGCAACTTATCGAGTTCGGTGAAGTGAAACGCGGCCTGTTAGGCATCAAAGGCAGCGAAATGACCGCCGACATGGCGAAAGCCTTCAAAGTGGAAGCGCAACGTGGTGCCTTCGTCAGCGAGGTATTGCCAAAATCCGCGGCCGCCAAGGCTGGCATCAAGGCCGGTGATGTGCTGACGTCACTAGACGGCAAACCTATCAACAGTTTTGCTGAACTGCGTGCCAAAATTGGCACCACCGCACCCGGTAAAACGGTGAAAATTGGCCTGCTGCGTGAAGGAAAACCGCTAAAATTCTCCGTGGTTCTCGATAATAACACCTCTGCCACTATTAGCGCCGAGAGCCTGTCTCCGGCCTTGCAGGGCGCATCGCTTGCCAATGGTCAGGCGAAGGATGGCAGCAAAGGGGTACGAATCGAAGACGTCATCAAAGACACACCGGCAGCACAGGTGGGTTTGCATAAAGGCGATATCATTATCGGCGTTAATCGTGAACGGGTAGAAAACATCACCCAACTGCGCAAAATTCTAGAAAACAAACCCAGCGTGCTGGCGCTGAACGTGGTGCGTGGCGAAGAAACAATTTACCTGCTGCTACGCTAATACAATATATTATATCAATGCGATAAAATCGGACACAGTACACGACGTGTCCGATAAACTCATGTTATCCTCCGTTTACCTATCCACTTCCCTTTACGTTTTTATGCCCGCAAAACTCTTTCGCTCAGCCATTATTGGCGCGGATCGTAGCGGGAATCCCCTGCTCGCGATAATGCTGTTGCTACGGTCAAATATCGCACTGTTTTCCCGCTTACACAGTATCCAGAGTGAGGATGTGCCGCTTAGCTACAATCAGGCCGTTTGTCACGCAGCGCTTGCGGTGGTTAACGTCTATAGCCGAGAATCAAGTAGCAAGAACAACAGGGAACTGAATATTTCTCTGCTTGGATCTGGCGTGATCATGAGTGAAAAGGGCTACGTGCTGACCAATAATTACGTGATAAATAATATCACGCAGCTGGTTATCTCGTTACAGGATGATCGAGTCTATGAGGCCAGCGTGATTGGCACCTACAAGCTGATCGATCTAGCGGTGGTAAAAGTGAAAGCCGCCAACCTACCGGTTATCACCATAAACGAAAAACGCACGGCGCACCTCGGTGATGTGGTTCTGGCTATCAATAACCCTTACAACCTGGGCAAGCCGTTACCCAGGGTATCATCAAGCGCTGCCGGCCGCGTGGGATTGAGTTTGATGGACGGTTCTGGTTCCGGCTTTGGAGGGCTGTCAGAATTTCTTGCAAACCGATGCCTCCATCAACCAGGGTAACTCTGGCGATGCGTTGGTCAACACGCTGGGTGAACTGGTTGGCGTCAATACACTGACCTTTGATAAAGGCAGCGACGGAGAAACGCTGGAGGGCATTGGCTTCGCTATTCCGGTAGCACCGGAGACCAATATGATGGAAAATTTGATTTGTGATGATCGCGTGATTCGCGGCTATATCGGCATTAACAGCGTGCAGGCGGGAGGGGTTGTCACCCAAATAGCACGTTGGATGGCAATAAACGGTTGCAAGGCGTGATCGTGATGAATGTCGAACTCGGTGGATCAGCGGATAAAGGCGGCATGAAAAGGTGACGTGTTGTTAACTATGAACGGCAAACCTGCTGTCTCAGTGATCGAAACAACCATGGATCAGGTGGCTGAAATTCGCCCCGGTACCGCCGTTCCGGTAACTATTCGCCGTGGCGATCAGGAGATGACGCTTTCGGTGACTATGGGTGTTTAATGCGCTATCGGGAGAAGCGTGCTGGATGGGAAACATCTCAGGAGTTTCCTGAGAGCTAACGTTAGCAATATGAGAGCAGCACTGCTGCTGCTCGTACTGAAACGGAATTAGGCGTCGTTGCCGCTCATACGTTCGATGTTCGCACCCAGCCCACGCAGTTTGTCTTCAATGCGTTCGTAGCCGCGATCGATATGATAGATACGATCAACAATGGTTGTACCTTCCGCGATACACCCCGCCAGCACCAGACTGGCTGATGCACGCAGATCGGTCGCCATCACCTGAGCGCCAGAAAGCGTATCAACTCCGTAGCAGATCACGGAGTTACTCTCAATCTCTGCCTGAGCGCCCATACGAATCAGTTCCGGTACGTGCATAAAGCGGTTTTCGAAGATGGTTTCTGTGATAACACCGGTGCCTTCTGCCACCAGATTCAGCAGACTGAACTGCGCTTGCATATCGGTCGGAAAGCCGGGATGCGGAGAGGTACGCACTGTAACCGCTTTCGGGCGTTTGCCATGCATATCCAGGCTTATCCAGTCTTCACCCACTTCGATATCTGCGCCTGTATCACGCAATTTTGCCAGCACGGCATCTAGCGTATCTGGACGCGTGTTGCGGCACATAATGCTGCCACGAGAGACCGCAGCCGCCACCAGGAACGTACCGGTTTCGATACGGTCCGGCAAAACGCGGTAAACGCCGTCACCAAGGCGCTCAACACCTTTGATAACGATTTTGTCGCTACCGGCGCCAGTGATTTTGGCACCCACTGCGTTCAGGAAGCCCGCCGTATCAACAATTTCTGGCTCACGCGCAGCGTTTTCGATAATGGTGGTGCCTTCGGCCAACGTCGCCGCTGTCATGATGGTGACGGTTGCACCGACGCTGACTTTATCTATGACGATATGCGCGCCCTGTAAACGCCCGTCAACCGTGGCTTTGACATATCCTTCTTCCAGCACGATCTTGGCACCCAACTGCTCCAATCCGGTAATGTGAAGATCGACTGGACGTGCGCCAATCGCGCAGCCGCCAGGCAGTGAAACCTGCCCCTGACCGAAACGCGCGACCAGCGGTCCCAATGCCCAGATAGAAGCTCGCATGGTTTTCACCAGATCGTAAGGAGCGCAAAATACGTTAACGTCGCGAGCATCCACATGCACCGAACCGTTGCGCGTCACGTGAGCACATAACTGGCTAAGTAGCTTCATCGTGGTATCGATATCATGCAGTTTGGGAACATTTTGGATTTCTACTGGCGCTTCCGCCAGCAGGGCCGCGAACAGGATGGGTAGGGCGGCATTTTTCGCCCCGGAAATAGTAACTTCACCAGTGAGCCGGGTAGGACCATGCACACGAAATTTGTCCATAGTTAAAGGTTATTAGCTTGCTAAAAGTATTCCAGGACGCACTACTATCGCTTAAAAACCGTTCAGCTTCTTGCGATCGCACTGCCATTCTTCCGGTGTATAGACCTTGATGGAAAGCGCATGAATGCGGTTATCCGCAATGTACTCCATCAATGGCGCGTATACGGCCTGCTGCTGTTTGATACGACGAATACCAGCAAAAATA
>JBPETC010000079.1:0-9130 GCA_051710325.1 Symbiopectobacterium sp. | reverse complement strand
GGAGAGCAGTTTTTGTTCCGGATCGAACTGGTAGATATTTACCCCCGCCAGCTCTTTATCCCCCACAACGCGTTCAATATAGATAAAGTCGTTGCCGTCTTTCGCCCACAGCCCGTTCTGGGTCGAAAGCATCGAGCCGCCGTACATCATCTGCGAGCGGTAGTTGCGCGCCATCTGTTCACCGGCAGGTGAAATCCATTCGCCAATCGCCATGGTAAGCAACACCAACGGGATAGAGGTTTTCATCACCACGCCGGCAATCTGTAATCGGGTAAAACTAGAGGCCTGCATGACCACCAGTTCGCTGCATGTCGCCAGCGTCCCCAGCCCCAGCAGCGCACCGAGCAGCGCCGCCATCGGGAAAAAGATTTCAATATCCTTTGGCACGCTCAGCAGCGTATAGAAGCCTGCGCCCAGTGCGGTATAGCCGCCGCGCCCTACTTTGCGCAACTGATCGATAAACTTGATGATGCCCGAGAGAGAAACCAGCATGAACAACGTCATCATGATGGTATTAAAGATAGTTTTGCCGATATAGCGATCCAATACCCCAAACATCAGGCTGCTCCTTATACTGTCACCCGCACGCATAATCGGCGCAGTGGCACGCTGTCGCAGACATTAAGCAGCAACGCAATCCCGACATAGGCTAGATTGGTCAGCCAGATCCACACCATCGGGTCAATTTTCCCCTTGCTGGCATTGGAACGCAGTGAACTTTGCAACAGGAAGAAAATCAGATAAAGCAGCATCGCGGGCAACATGCTCAGCACGCGCCCTTGGCGTGGGTTTACCGCACTAAGTGGCACCACAATAACCGCCATGATCAGCACCGAAAGCACCAGTATAATGCGCCAATGAAACTCGGCACGCGCGGCGTTCTCATTCGACTGCCACAGTTGTCTCATCGTCATCTGTTCTACGCCGGTGTTTTGGAGCGACGCATTCTGGTGCCCGATAATTGCCTGATAGTTGGTGAAATCCGTGATACGAAAATCCCTCAACATCGCCGTGCCTTCGTAGCGGGAGCCCTTGTTGAGCGTCACCACCTGTGCACCATTTTGGTCAACGTCCACGCGCCCACGGTCGGCAATTACCACCGAAGGACGCGCATTGCCGCTCGGGCGCAACTGAGCCATAAAGACATGCTCAAATTCCTGCCCTTTGACATCACCGATAAACAGAACGGCATTTCTGCCCTTCGCCGATTGAAACTGTCCTTCCACCAGAGCCGCGACGCTCAGGTTGGCCTTGGCTTCTGCCATTACGATATCTTGATGGCGCGAAGACCACGGACTGAGCCACAGCGCATTGATCATCGCTACGGCGCTAGTCATCACCGCCAGAATAAAAGCGGCTTTAAGCAGCATCGTTTTGCCTAGTCCACAGGCATACATTACGGTGATTTCGCTTTCAGTATACATGCGGCTGAACGTCATCAGCAGCCCTAAAAACAGGCTCAATGGCAGAATAAGCTGCGCCATTTCAGGCACTCCAAGCCCCAGCAGGGAGAGCACTAAATTTGTCGGGATTTTACCATCAACAGCCGCACCCAATATCCGCACCAGCTTCTGACAAAAGAAGATCAGTAATAAAATAAACAGAATGGCCAGTTGGCTCTTAAAGGTTTCCCGTACCAGATATCGAATGATGATCACGCTTAATTAAACCTGTGAAAACTTGTCTTTTTGCAGGAAAGTAGATAATTTCATCGCTAACTCGCCATTTATACGCATTTGTGGCAATCTTTGTCGCTATGATTCATTACAGCATACCGCGCGCCCGTCGGTGTATCAGAACCTGCTTATCATCACCAAAACAGATTCGCCGCGCCGTTAAGATTAACACAGGTTAGGTAAGTGTAACGGCGGAAAAGTATTACGGAGTATCATACTCTAGCCATTGGCCCCATCTTTGTCTTTAAGATTCAGGAGAGTACATGGAGTTCAGTGTAAAAAGCGGTAGCCCGGAAAAACAACGCAGTGCCTGCATTGTCGTCGGTGTGTTTGAGCCTCGCCGCCTATCCCCTATTGCCGAACAATTGGACAAAATCAGTGACGGTTATATCAGCGCACTTCTGCGTCGCGGCGAGTTGGAAGGCAAAGTGGGGCAATCCCTGCTGTTGCACTACGTGCCGAACATTCTATCAGAACGTATTCTGCTGATTGGCTGTGGGAAAGAGCGTGAACTGGATGAGCGTCAATATAAGCAAATCATCCAAAAAACAATCAATGCGCTGAATGACACCGGCTCAATGGAAGCCGTTTGCTTCCTGACCGAGCTGCATGTCAAAGGACGCAATACATACTGGAAAGTGCGTCAGGCGCTGGAAACAGCAAAAGAGACCCTCTACACCTTCGATCAGTTGAAAAGCAATAAGATCGAACTGCGCCGTCCGTTGCGCAGACTGGTTTTCAATGTGCCAACGCGCCGTGAACTCACCAGCGGCGAGCGCGCTATCCAGCACGGACTCGCCATTGCCGCAGGTATCAAGGCCGCGAAAGATCTCGGCAACATGCCGCCGAATATCTGTAACGCGGAGTATCTGGCCTCGCAGGCACGTCAACTGGCGGACACCTACAGCCCGAACATAGTGACGCGTGTGATTGGCGAACAGCAGATGAAAGAGTTGGGCATGAACGCCTATCTGGCCGTTGGACAAGGCTCGCAAAATGAATCGTTGATGTCGGTGATTGAGTACAAAGGCAACCCAAATCCGGAAAATCGCCCTATCGTGCTGGTTGGTAAAGGCCTTACCTTTGACTCCGGTGGTATCTCGATCAAGCCCGCCGACAGCATGGATGAAATGAAATACGACATGTGCGGTGCCGCGACGGTATACGGCGTGATGCACATGGCCGCCGAGCTAGCGCTGCCGCTGAATATTGTCGGGGTATTGGCCGGCTGTGAAAACATGGTTGATGGCCGTGCCTATCGTCCAGGTGATGTGTTAACCACCATGTCAGGTCAAACGGTTGAAGTGCTGAATACCGATGCTGAAGGCCGTTTCGTGCTGTGCGATGCGCTGACCTATGTGGAACGCTACGAGCCGGAGCTGGTAATTGATATCGCCAGCCTGACCGGTGCCTGTGTTATCGCGCTTGGTCATCACCTTACCGGGTTAATGTCGAACCATAACCCGCTGGCGCACGAGCTGCTCGGAGCATCAGAGCAAGCGGGCGACCGCGCCTGGCGTTTGCCTATGGGCGATGAATTTCAGGAGCAGTTGAAGTCGAACTTCGCCGATATGGCGAACATCGGCGGGCGTCCGGGCGGTGCCATTACCGCCGCGTGCTTTCTGTCGCGCTTTACTCGCAAATACAACTGGGCGCATCTGGATATCGCGGGCATAGCCTGGCGTTCCGGCAAGATCAAAGGAGCAACAGGCCGTCCGGTGGCCATGTTGTCGCAGTTCCTGCTTAATCGCGCCGGGTTAAATGACGTAGAATAAAAATGACCTAGAATAAAAGGAGGCCGTTCTCTATCATCCTCGACAAAAACTGGGGCCTCTTACAGGAAGCACGTGTTTCTTCTGTAAGGGATTCCCGCCTATGCGGGAATGATGCTAAATTCGCGAGAATGAGAATAAGTTTGTAGGAATAGCTCAGAGAATAGACATTGTCACAGCAACCCAGGGCTGGTTTATACCGCCCCTCACCTACAGTAAACAATGAAAAAAGCAACGTTCTACCTTCTCAAACACAGTGAGAAGGTCGATGGGCTTAGCGCCTGTGAGGCGCTGGCCTGCGAGCTGGCGGCGGAACGTTGGCGCAGCGGGCAACGAGTGCTCATCGCCTGTGAAGACGAGCAGCAAGCGTTGCTACTGGACGATGCGCTGTGGCAGCGCGATACTAGCGCCTTTGTGCCGCATAACCTTGCTGGCGAAGGCCCGCGACAGGGCGCGCCCGTCGAGCTGGCCTGGCCTCAGCGCCGGGGCAGCACCTCACGCGATGTGCTGATCAGCCTCCTGCCGCAGTTCGCGGATTTTGCCATCACTTTCCATGAAGTGATAGACTTTGTTCCTCATGAAGAATTCATGAAACCGTTGGCGCGCGATCGCTACAAAGCGTATCGCAGTGTCGGCTTTCAATTGACTACGGAGACACCGCCAACGCACTGAATAGTATAACACAATGGATACAAAATATAACCCGAAAGATATCGAACAGCTGCTCTATGAGCGCTGGGAACAGCAAGGCTACTTTAAGCCAAACGGTGACACGAGCCAGGAAAGTTTCAGCATCATGATCCCGCCGCCGAACGTCACCGGCAGCTTGCATATGGGTCATGCGTTCCAGCAAACCATTATGGATATCCTGATTCGCTATCAGCGAATGCAAGGAAAAAATACGCTATTGCAGGCGGGTACTGACCACGCGGGCATCGCCACACAAATGGTGGTTGAGCGTAAAATCGCCGCCGAAGAGAGCAAAACGCGCCGTGATTATGGTCGCGATGCCTTTATCGAAAAAATCTGGCAATGGAAAGCAGAGTCTGGCGGCACCATCATACGCCAAATGCGTCGTCTGGGCAACTCAGTGGACTGGGAGCGCGAGCGCTTCACCATGGATGAAGGCCTATCCAACGCGGTGAAAGAGGTATTCGTTCGTCTGTATAAAGAAGATTTGATCTACCGTGGCAAGCACCTAGTGAACTGGGACCCGAAACTGCGCACCGTCATCTCCGATCTGGAAGTGGAAAACCGCAAGAGCAAAGGTTCCATGTGGCATCTGCGCTACCCGCTGGCCGATGGCGCAAAAACCGCTGATGGTAAAGACTATCTGGTAGTCGCCACCACGCGTCCGGAAACCGTGCTGGGAGATACCGGTGTTGCGGTCAATCCGAAAGATTCGCGTTACAAAGATCTGATCGGCAAGTTTCTGATCCTTCCGCTGGTGAATCGTCGTATTCCGATCGTCGCTGATGAAAACGCTGACATGGAAAAAGGCACTGGCTGCGTGAAGATCACCCCGGCGCACGATTTTAACGATTATGAAGTCGGTAAACGTCATCAGTTGCCGATGATCAACATCCTGACGTTCGATGGCGATATCCGCCAGGAAGCTGAAGTGTTTGATACAAAAGGCGAAGCCAGCACGGTATACAGCAACGATATTCCTGATTTCCTGCGCGGCGTCGAGCGTTTTGCCGCTCGTAAAGCAGTGGTTGCTAAGCTTAATGAGTTGGGCTTGCTCGATGAGATCAAACCGCACGATCTGACCGTGCCATACGGCGATCGATGTGGCGTGGTCATCGAACCGATGCTGACCGACCAGTGGTACGTGCGCGCGGGCCTACTGGCGAAACCGGCAGTGGAAGCGGTAGAGGATGGCCGTATCCAGTTTGTGCCGAAGCAGTACGAGAACATGTATTTTAGCTGGATGCGTGACATTCAGGACTGGTGTATCTCGCGTCAATTGTGGTGGGGCCACCGTATTCCTGCATGGTACGACAACAGAGGCAAGGTTTACGTAGGCCGTGATGAAGAGGAAGTGCGCCGCGACTATCAGCTCGCCGACACGGTTGAATTGCGCCAGGACGAAGACGTGCTGGACACCTGGTTCTCCTCCGGGCTATGGACCTTCTCCACCCTCAGCTGGCCGGAGCGGACGCCGGAGCTGAAAGCGTTCCATCCGAGCAGCGTGATGGTGAGCGGCTTCGACATCATCTTCTTCTGGATTGCGCGCATGATCATGTTGACCTTGCACTTCGTGAAAGATGACGAAGGCAAGCCGCAGGTGCCGTTCCACACCGTTTACATGACCGGACTTATCCGCGATGACGAAGGACAGAAGATGTCCAAGTCCAAAGGGAACGTGATCGACCCGCTGGATATGGTGGACGGTATCTCGTTACCTGAACTGCTGAAGAAACGCACCAGCAACATGATGCAGCCGCAGTTGGCGGAGAAAATCCGTAAACGCACCGAGAAACAGTTCCCTAACGGTATTGAACCACACGGTACAGATGCTCTGCGTTTCATGCTGGCGTCACTTGCATCGACCGCTCGTGATATCAACTGGGACATGAAGCGTCTAGAAGGTTACCGCAACTTCTGTAACAAGCTATGGAACGCCAGCCGTTTTGTGCTGATGAACACCGAAGGGCAAGATTGCGGTTTTAACGGCAGTGAAAAAGTGCTGTCACTGGCCGATCGCTGGATTCTGACAGCATTCAACCGCGCAGTGAAAGCCTTCCGTGATGCGCTGGACGGTTACCGCTTCGATATTGCCGCCGGTATTCTGTATGAGTTCACTTGGAACCAGTTCTGCGACTGGTATCTGGAGCTGGCTAAACCTGTGATGAACGGCGGCAGCGAGGCGGAGCTGCGCGGCACGCGCAACACGCTGGTTACCGTCTTGGAATCACTGCTGCGTCTGGCGCACCCGATCATTCCGTTCATTACCGAAACCATCTGGCAGCAGGTCAAAGTACTGAAAGGTGTTACTGGCGACACAATCATGCTGCAACCGTTCCCGACCTATGGTGCCACCGCAGAAGATGCGCAGGCGCTGGCCGATCTGGAATGGATCAAGCAAGCGATCACCGCCGTGCGCAATATTCGCTCCGAGATGAATATCGCGCCGGGCAAACCGCTCGATGTGCTGTTTCGTGATGCAACGCCGGAAACGCAACGTCGTGTGGAAGCGAATCGCAGCTTTATCCAAACCCTGGCGCGTCTGGAAAGAGTTCAACTGCTGCCTGTCGGTGAAAAAGGTCCAGTGGCGGTCACTTCCCTGCTGGACGGCGCGGAGTTGCTGATCCCGATGCTGGATCTGGTCGACAAAGACGCAGAGTTAGAGCGTTTAGTCAAGGAAGTTGCCAAGGTTGAAGCGGAAATCAACCGCATCGACAACAATCTCTCCAATGAAGGCTTTGTTGCTCGCGCACCGGAGGCGGTTATTGCCAAAGAGCGTGAAAAACGTGACGGCTATGCGGCATTAAAAGTTAAGCTGTTGGAACAACAGGCCACCATTGCCGCGCTGTAATCCATAAATATCTTGTGTGAATAAAAAGCCCGAGCCTCAAGTCCGGACTTAAGGTTGCTGACAAACGGCCTAATTCCCACCGTTATTCCCGCGCATGCAGGGATCTCTTTGAGAATAAAGCCTTTATTCTCAAAGAGATCCTCGGCTTTTGCCGAGATAGAGGGGTCTTGTGCCTTGATGACATCAAGACGCTATTGGATTTCGGAATACGTGCTGAGCTAATCCGGCATAACCGCGCCCAAGGTGGTGCTCTTTTTCTGATGCCGCCATCAATTGCTGATAGATGGCCTGCATCGCCTGAAGTGAACGGCCTCTGCCGCTGCATTTCCACTATCGCCCACGCATCAGCTTCACGCTCCATGTCACGAGAGAATTGCAGCTCATTTACGAAGGCTGCGGACTATAGCAGGATATCCCATATACCGCTGACATCACCGATGATCCACATAAACGTCAATGATACCCAATTAGAAAAGCACCAGCATGAGCATTGGGTGATGCTAAGCATGATGCCCTATTTCATGAAGCATCACAGCAACCAGCCCATCATCGTGGTGCGACAACTTAACCAGCTCATCGCTGACGATCAGCGTACCATTTGCTAGCATAAATGCATTTAGGCTAATGTCGATGCACTCATCAGGTACAGGCGAATCGGGGTGCGCGCCTGACGCATTTCCGGCGGTTTCGCCTGCTCAAACAAGCGCTGCAACGCTTGCTGCCGCGCTTCAGGAAGAGTTAACAGCGCTAGCTCGGTTCGCTCCAGCAAAGCAAGCGTATGCTCATCGAGCTGCTGCTCCACAGCGGTGGGGATATGCAACGCGACTGTGGCACTCAGCCAGGGTAGCACCACATACACATAGCTCAGCGCCACCAACACCGTCGCCAGCAATGCAAACAGCGTGCCCCATTTTTGTACTTCTCCAGCCGATACACCAAGGCTAGGAGACTTATGCTGCGCAATCCAGGCAAGAAACACGGTATCATCAGCAGGACGAAAAAGCCCGCCATCAGGGAAGATCAACGTCAGCGGTATCGACCCTAATGCTTGCAAAACCTCAACTTGTTCCAGCATAAACGCCTATGAAGCCGCGTCATGGCGCGCCAGTACCAACGAGGCATCCAGCTCGCCAAGCGGCACGCCAGGATACTGTGATAGTATCCCTCAATAATCATCAGGTCGCCTTAGATGCCTACGTTAAGATCCAGCGCGCTAATAGCCTCTTCTCGCCAACCGCCGAACGCGTGGTCACTGTGCGCCTACATACGTTCAGCAGAGAAAGATCATCACTCACACTTGCGTGGCATTCGCCGTAAAACGCGCATAGCACACCCGTGCTACCGGTGCGGCCAGCCCTAAAGAAATAGCGTAATCAGTGTATTGGTGAATAACAGCATCAGGCAAGCGCCTAATTTCACGTTGTAGTGCACCTGTACATTGTCACTGAGCGTGGTATTACCAAAGATATAGTTGCGTTCCGCCACCAGGATATAGCACTTAGCAACCAAACCGCCAATAATCAACGACACATACGCCGCGATTAGTTTAAAGATGCCTTCATAAGGTGACGCGTAGTCCACGCGATGCGTGATATGTCCACCCGTTTGTAGATATTCCATGATTGAAAGAGCAGTGCAGCCCCTGAAAATCACAGCGTCCATATCAGGGAAGGGAAGAAGAGCCAGCAGGCTGCAAAAACCAATTTTAATAAATGCCGCGGTGCCATAAACCGCAGGTTATTCACATAAAGATCGATAATCATATACTTCATCACGCCACCCAGCATAATCAACGCGGGGATGTAAAACAGTGCAGCCGCAATTAGCGGGGTCGCATTGCTGATAAAGGAAGAAAACTGCTGATAGTGGTCATTAACAGCACCAGCACCGCTACTATTTTAATAACGGAACTGCCAAAAACGTCCAATAGCCACATTTTACGATACAAAATAGGTATTTTACTCAATAACAATAACCTAATACATCATCAAACGTAATACTCACGTTTGATAATGCCGGGGCCTTCTGTTTTGATTCGGACACCGATGGGTCAATGCATTTAAAATAGCAGAGGAATGAAATGAATCACATAGGCCAGCATAGGTGTGTACGCCCTTTGCAGGACTAGATAGCAGCACACC
>JBPETC010000078.1:0-9486 GCA_051710325.1 Symbiopectobacterium sp. | reverse complement strand
TGTGTATACAGTTTGCCAACAATGTGTTTTGCTTTTGTAAGTTCGTCGTTGTAAGCCCTATAGCCATCAGTGCACCAAAATGCCACTCTGAACCCTGAGAGCAGTTCCAGCAACTTACGCAGGAGAGACACAAATGCATGAGGGATAATCCGCTTCAAACACAGCGCTCACACATACCATAACGTACCACAACCGGAGAGTTTACACTGTGATCAATTTATTGAATATTTGACTGGCTCACAGGATGACGCCATTCGAGACCAAGGGTTCACCATCATGATGCAGTTGGTCGGTTATGATGTCTATTATCAAGAGATACTAATGAGGTAACACGTAAGCGTTTTCTCAACGGCCTGAAACAAGCGGTAGAAATGGCGAGACGCGTACAGATCACACTGGCGATAGAGATTCATGGGTTACCAGTGATGAACTCCATCAGCAAAGCGTTGGGCCATGCCAACTACCTAAACAACCCGTGGTTCCAGCTCTATCCCAATTGGGATAATGATGTGCAGATGGAGCTGCGCGCAGGTTAAGGCCATACATTGTCGCTGTGCACCTAAAAGATACCACCACGGCGTTTTCAAAAACGTGCCCTTCGGCACTGGTGTCGTGGATTTTGAAAGTGGCGCGCATGGCCTTGGCTCGCCTGCACGCTGAGCCCTCATCTTCGCGCGCTCGACAGCGCATTGCAGCACAAGCATTTTAATCGTAAACACGGCCCAAATGCCTACTACGGACAAAAATCACGCCTCAACGGTCATTTTTCGCCAACGCGAGAAATGACCATATTCTCTGCCAATTACGCGCCATTCCTCGCACCAATCCTCTATACTTTATGTGACAACCTTCAACAATATGTTATGTGCATCACACATAAATGTTTTTATTTGGTTAATCCTTGGCTGTGCTATTTGTTTTCGATTATGATAACATTCGAGAATGAGTATTTTCACCTTTTTTTGACACAAAGGAGAACGCGTGGAAACCAAAGACCTTATCGTGATCGGTGGGGGCATCAACGGCGCAGGTATTGCAGCCGATGCCACGGGCCGTGGCTTGTCGGTGCTGCTGTTGGAAGCACAGGATCTTGCCAGCGCTACCTCCTCTGCCAGTTCAAAATTGATCCACGGCGGCTTGCGCTACCTGGAACATTACGAGTTTCGTTTGGTGAGCAAAGCGCTCTCCGAGCGTGAAAAATTGCTGAAGATGGCACCGCACATCATCTTCCCAATGCGCTTCCGTTTGCCTCATCAGCCGCACCTGCGTCCAGCTTGGATGATCCGTATCGGGCTGTTTATGTATGATAATCTGGGCAAACGTGTCAGCCTGCCTGCCAGCCACAGCCTGAAATTCGGCAAAGACTCGGTGCTGAAACCCGAATTAACTCGCGGTTTCGAATATTCCGACTGCTGGGTCGACGATGCGCGTCTGGTGGTATTGAACGCGCAGGAAGTGGTGAAACGCGGTAGCGAAGTGCGTACCCGCACAAAAGTTACGCGGGCACGTCGCGAAGGCGATCTGTGGATCATCGATGCCGTCGACAGCGTGACCGGGGAAACCCATACCTGGCAGGCGAAAGGACTGGTCAATGCCACGGGGCCTTGGGTGAAAAAGTTCTTCGATCATGGGCTGGAGCTGAAATCTCCTTATGGCATTCGTCTGATCAAAGGCAGCCACATCGTTGTGCCTCGCGTACACGACGAACCCCAGTCCTACATTCTGCAAAATAAAGATAATCGCATCGTATTTGTGATTCCGTGGCAGGATGAGTTCTCAATCATCGGCACCACCGATGTGGAATACCACGGCGATCCGAATGAAGTAAAGATCGACGACAAAGAAACGGCCTACTTGCTGGATGTCTACAACGATCACTTCAAAAAGACGCTGACGAGAGACGATATTGTATGGACCTATTCCGGCGTGCGACCGCTGTGCGATGACGAGTCGGATTCTCCGCAGGCCATTACCCGTAATTACACACTGTCAGTGGCGGATGAACATGGTAAAACGCCTCTGCTGTCGGTGTTTGGCGGCAAGCTGACCACCTACCGCAAACTGGCAGAACACGCGATGGAGAAGCTGGCAAAATACTATCCTCATAGTGGTCAGGCCTGGACGCAAAACGCGGTATTGCCCGGCGGCTATTTAGCCGGTACGCGCGACGAATACGCGGCTGCGCTACGACGTCGTTTCAATCTGCCGGAAACGCTGGCGCGTCGCTATGCCTGCACCTATGGTTCCCACAGCGAACTAATCCTGACGAACGCCACAGACATTCATGACCTCGGCGAAAACTTTGGACACGACCTCTACGAAGCTGAATTGCGCTATCTTGTCGATAAAGAGTGGGTTATTAGAGTGGAAGATGCCATCTGGCGTCGTACCAAGCTTGGTATGTGGCTGAATGATGAGCAGAAACAACGCGTCGCCGACTGGCTAAGTGCCTATCGGCAATCCAAGGTTGCCGCACAATAATTTTCCTGCCAGGCCTCGCCTCTAACGAGAGAAACGTTAACTTTTCGCGGAAAAGCAAGTTCATTTACCATGTAAATGTGATTAATCATTTTTCCCATCTTCGCGCTAATCCATTCTCACGGAGGCAAGGCAAAACAGAGCCATCTCATGAAAATAAACCGAGACAGTAAATAATAAATGAATGCTAATAAACATTAGCGCACAATGTTATTTATTATGTTAATAGAATTTGAAATCGAGAAATATATTGATTTCAAGAATGGAAGTGATGGATTAAATGTATATCTGACAGGATGTAAATAAGAATAATAACCAATACCGCATTATTCATTGCCAAGTCAATAGCACGATAAGAATAATCGTGTTGGAAGGTGCGTTTACATGATTGACAACGGTAACGGCTGATGGGCACTTCTGCCATAACTGTGTTTTTTTACAGAGACTGTCTGTTCACAAAACGAACACCTTACATCAACTGTAACCACTGTATCTCCACATCCAAAACAGGAGGGTTTATACTGTGATTAATTTATTGGATGATTTGATCCTGATATCGGGTGTGCCAGCGCCAGATTATTCACACCCGGTTGCAACGGTACCGGATTCAAATCCGTGGGGCTCGAACCCGCTGCACTTTAACAGTGCGGCCTATCGTTGTACTGCTGTAAAACAAGCAGGGCGGTGAGGGTTCGCCGAGTGTTAGTAATCAAAAATACAGCGGTGATTATCTCTTTCATGCCCACGCGAGCGAAAACCGGTCAGTAACCGTCTCATTTCATCAGGTAAGTACGGATGCCATCGAGGAACATCTGGGTCGAAAGCATGACCAGAATCAACCCCATTAGTCGCTCCAGCGCGGCAACGCCTTTCTCACCCAGCAAACGTAAAAAGAGATCGGACATCAGTAGGATGATAAATGAAATCCCCCATGCGATGCAGAGTGCGAGCGTTAAATGCGGAAACTGATCCGGATATTGATGCGATAACAGCATCAGCGTGGCCAGAATAGACGGTCCGGCGACCAGTGGGATTGCCATCGGTACCAGAAAGGGTTCTTCCCCTGCGGGCAACCCGCAGTTGTTGCTTTCCTGCGACGGAAATATCATGCGGATAGCGATTAAAAACAGCACAATGCCGCCAGAAATCGATACGGTTTCAGTATGCAGATTGAGAAATTCTAGAATACGTTCGCCAGAAAACAGAAAAATCAGCATCAGCCCAAGGGCGATCACCATCTCACGAATCAGTACCATCCGTCGGCGTACCGGGTCAAGATGTTTTAGTATCGACATAAAAATGGGCAAATTGCCCAACGGATCCATAATTAACAGCAATAGAATGGTTACTGAGATCATTTCGCTCATGGTGGTGGTGGACTCCTGTTATCCCTTTAATGATAGCACCGCATTAGCCTCATTGCTGAAAAGCCGGTGTCATCGAATAAATTCACTTGCCGACTTCTGGTACATTTTGTAAGGTTGATAGTCATTACTATGTAATATTTGCTGAGTTTGGTTGATGATAAACCGATTTTATTACCCCTCGCTCTGCGGTCATGATAGTCCTGCCGCCACGGTTTGCGCGCGTTTGCGTGTGGTAAACCTATTGTTCTGCAAGGCATTCGTCTGACAATAACAGGGTAACAGAGTGTGTGTCGGCCGTCAGTACTGCCTGTGTAGTAGTCCAAATTCTTTATGTCACCCCACCCCAAGGCAGGATTGTTACCATGAAAAATGTTGGTTTTATAGGCTGGCGCGGTATGGTGGGTTCTGTTCTGATGCAGCGTATGCAGGAAGAGCGTGATTTTAACCTGATTCGTCCGGTATTCTTTTCCACGTCACAACACGATCAGGCTGCTCCGGTGCTGGATAGACAACAGGGCACGTTGCAAGATGCCTATAATCTGGATGCACTGTGCGCGCTGGATATCATCATCACCTGCCAGGGCGGTAATTACACTAATGAGGTTTACAAGAAGCTGCGCGAAAGCGGTTGGCAGGGGTATTGGATCGATGCAGCCTCCTCGCTGCGTATGCACGATGACGCCATCATCATCCTCGATCCGGTCAACCATGCTGTTATCAAACAAGGCCTGGACAACGGCATTAAAACTTTCGTTGGCGGCAACTGTACCATCAGCCTGATGCTGATGTCGCTGGGTGGCCTGTTTGCGCGCGATCTGGTGGAATGGGCCTCTGTGGCGACCTATCAGGCAGCATCCGGCGGCGGTGCACGCCATATGCGCGAATTGCTGGTCCAAATGGGTCTGCTGCACAATAATGTAGTGAAAGAGTTGCAAGACCCTGCCTCTGCCATTCTGGATATCGAGCGCAAAGTCACTGCGCTGACGCGCAGTGGCACTCTGCCAACCGACAATTTTGGTATGCCGTTGGCGGGCAACTTGATCCCATGGATCGACAAACAGTTGGATAATGGACAGAGTTGCGAAGAGTGGAAAGGTCAGGCAGAAACCAACAAAATTCTCGGCACACAGTCCGTAATCCAGGTGGATGGTTTGTGCGTCCGCATCGGGGCACTGCGCTGCCATAGCCAGGCGTTTACGCTGAAACTGAAGAAAGATATTCCGGTGTCTGAAATCGAACAATTGCTGGCAACCCATAACGATTGGGTAAGAGTGGTACCAAACGATCGCGAGATCTCCATGCGTGAATTGACGCCTGCCGCGGTAACCGGCACGCTTTCCACGCCTGTAGGGCGTCTGCGTAAACTGAACATGGGGCCGCAGTATCTCTCCGCCTTTACAGTGGGTGATCAACTGTTGTGGGGTGCGGCAGAACCGTTGCGCCGTATGTTGCGCATCCTGCTGTAGTCCTCTCTGGATTAAATGCCCGCGCTGTGCGAGGCATGTTCTCTCCACCTCCTGCCGTTGTTTTCTTTGTTCTACTGTCGCCTGCCACGTGCTCAACCTTTTTAGCGGCATGCAGCATCACTACCGTTAATCTTTTCAGTGACGTTTTTCTTGAGTATGTTTTTGATGCGTTGGGCAAAGGTATTTAGTGCCAGCCACTGTCGCGTGAGCGACTGGTGATTTCCTGCGATGAGCTGTATGCGCAGCGCCTCTTCTTCTTGCGTCAACTGGGAGGCATGTTCAAGCATGGAGGAGGCGAAGCCACAGTCGGAAAAATAAGCGATTGCCTCGTTCCGGTTAGCGGGTAATGGAGGCTTTGCTATTGCTGAAAGAGGAGAAGACAGCCGTGATCGGCCAACTTAACCATCAGGCTTAACTAGTAATGTGCGCGCTGACCATAGCATCCGCTCATCAGATAGCCGCGTACGATCTTGCGGATGGGTGTAGAGATTATTCAAAATGGTGTTCACGTTGTCTGACTGGCCGCCGATCTGTGCAAAACAGGAAGGGGTCAGCTAGGTGTCGCGTGCCGTTGAGCAAGCTATGGCGGCGAAATGTGGGGTATTATCGGATATTTTTGAGGCTATAGACGGAGAGCGAGAGTTTTTCGAAGTGGTGCTAGATGCGTCGAACCTGCTCCAACGTGAGATGGTCGACACTGTCGAAACTGCCATAAGGTCAATATCCGAATCCGATCTCATATCGCTATGGGCTGCGCTACCATAGAGATAAAGCGATAGCAGGCGATCACCGGAGGCGGCGTTGAGTGCATCGATGATCGGTGCCGTCATGGCGTTAATCGTTGCGGCTGCGGTTTCAGCGCGTTGGGCGATCACGCGCTGTGTATCTGGGTAGCCGGCGGCAATGTGTTGTGGGCGTAGTACTCTACGATGGCGCTCATTCGTGCGGCGGCGCGAAAGGTATTCGCATTTTCCAACAGTGAGCATTCAAAGGGCTGCCAATGGTTATTGGTATAGGTTAATCAGCGAAGGTCTTCTTTATTCATTCCCGCGACTGACAGCAGGCTATGGTGATGCGTTTCCAACTACACTAGCAATTTGCTGTGTATAGCGCATCGCCCAGCCCAGTTGACGCACGCCACAGGCATTTGTCTTCGCGAGTAAATCACGCAAATAGTAGAGACGAGCAATATGGGTTGTGGCGAAAATCGCCTGCCGAAATACATCCGGGTAATCGTGCTCGCATGCGGAGAGTGCGCGTTCTATCGATGCGTTACAGTCGGTAGGGCCAGGGACAAGTGTGGAACGGCCAGCGATAATGAGCAGGATAGTCGGCCAATTCTCTTTCTGTAAGGTAATTCAGTGACAGTTCGGGAAACTCAGCGTGCAGATACTGTGCTGCAAATGCCATTTTTCTCCATCCTTTTCATGCATGATTAAATGATAATAGCCGACAGCACCTGATGAATAATCAGGCTGTCATAAAAAAGGCATCTGTCTCTGCAATGCCAGACAAGTTATCGCCAAACAGATATTTGGCAGTGGTGCAAGAATGCTGTATACGGGCATCTGTTTTTGATTCATGATGGCTATAGATCCATATGTTTTATTTTTTTTGACTAAAAAGAGGAATCAAGTCGTTTACCTTAACGAGGTTTTTAATTCTCGGTAAATACATGCTCAACCCTGTTTTCAATTTCGCGTTTCAATAATAATTGATGTCAGAACGTTCTGATGATTTGCTGCGTATTTCACAGGGAAATTGGTTTTTATGGTAATTAGCTTAAATTGTTGAGTGTCATTTTTTATAAAATAAGTTGATGTGCTATTCAGAGCAGACAATTAATGTCTGTTCATGCAATATGCTGTAAAAAGTTGTAATCATATTTTACCGGGTATCTCTATTAAATGGGGCTGCTATGTCTAGAATGCTTTTCTAGCGCATTAGGAAAATCAGCGATATCTAAATTTTTTGTCGCTGATACACCATTGGCATTAACCAGCAGGGTGAAATCGACCTGGCCGAATTCGGTCAGATGAGGTTGTGGTTCAGAGTTATTGCGATTCTGGTAATACTTGGCAAGGTCAAACGCGGAATCCGAAAGAACAACGATAACCACCGGTAGTGAATATCGGACAATGTTTTCCACTTCCTAGCTGGTGGCCTGAAATCCGCAATCGCCGTAAAAGGCAATAACGCGCGTTTCGGAATGACATATCTGTACCACCATCGCTGCGGGAAGCGCAAAGCCGAAACTGCCGCATACGTTGGAACATAAAAAGTGGTTTGAGCGGTACGTGGTAGCCAGCAGTCCGGCATACTGTTTATACAGCCCGACATCGCTACAGAATATACCGTCATGCCCCAGCGCAGTACTTACGGCAGCCACAATATGTGGAATATCGGTGACGGTGTCAGGCTGCGCTGCGGGCTGGCGCTTGTCAAAAAACAATTCAATCGCTGGTGAGCTGCCAGCAATTCTTTCTGGAGCAATGCGTGATGGTAAGTTGGTCAAGGCTGCTTGTGATATTGCCCAGGCAAAGAATATCGGGCTGAAAATATCCCCCATGGGACATCTACGTTGTTTATCACCAGCGTGGTTTTATCGTGACCCCATAATGCTGGTTTCAAATCCTTACCGAAATCGTAGCCGATCAAAATCATCAAATCGACGCCTTCAAACAACCAGTGCAGCACGAAAGTGCGGTATACTCTATCCAGATATTTGTTAGTAGCAGTGAGAAACTGCGGGTGATCGTAGGATACAGAACCTTTGGCCGCAAGGGAGCAGATAATTGGCACATTGATCTGTTGGGAAAAGCGGTACACGCTCGCCTGTGCGTTGTCGCGGATAATCTGATTACCAATGACAATCATCGGGTACGTTGCATTGGTAATGCAATGGGCTGCGCGGATAATATCGGCGCGTGCAGGCTTGATTCTTTTCCTCCGGATGATTGGCTGTACGATTTTTGCAAGATGTTCCAGTGCTTCCCTATCTATCCGGCACGTCGGTTTTCAGCAGATCCAGCGGCTGAGATAGGCGCCGGGTAAGCCATCCAAAGTGCGCTGCAATGCGGTCTGGACGTGAGAAATCAACTCTTCCGCCTTTTCGAGTTGCAGGCTGGATTTAGTGATGCTTGCCATCAATCCGACGTTATCAATATATTGGTGCGTCAGGTTAAGTCTAATCCTGTGGGCGTGGAATTTACGCTGAGCAAGCGAGGCAAGCATGGGCGAGCGGTCTAACATGGCGGAACACACGCCCGTAGCCATATTGATTAACCCATGGCCAAACACATATGGGCATTCCGATAAGCCGTCCCGCGACGTCTGCCATAATGCCTGCCGCAAATCCATATCTTGTTAAATAAAAAACTAATGGCAAATGCTTTATCAAAGCTTATCGCTTCCGCTTCACTGCCAATAATACCGAAACATTTTTAAGCCCATGCTAGATATCGCCTTAAGAAAAAGTTCATCAAAGTGCATGTTCAACTCCCTCTCCGTGAGATTTGGTCAATAATTATGGTCCTGGATGTGTTAAATATATTAAATAACCCTGTGGAATGATTTTTATCAGATGCTGTTTTTATCTTTTTATTTGTGAAAGCCATAGGTTGTTATCTCTATGAATTGTAGTAAGTAAAAGAGCAACGCTTGATGATACGGAGTATCAAGCTTGTACATCAATGAAAAATAAATATAAGGTGAAAAATAATCGATGGCAACAGCAGGATGGTATTTTAGTCTTATTATTGCTTTGATTGTCACTATGCTGCTTTACAGAACCGATTGATTTTATACATATAAATATATTCGACGTGGTGATGTTATTCAATGGATGTGTATGTTCAACGAATATGAAATTCACACTTTTCTCTTTGCAACTGAAGAAGAAAGATATCACTTCAGTCAACATCCTATTATAATGCTTTCATTTTTAGTCAAAAATGGGTTTTTCGAAACGAGAGCAATATGCAACGACTGATCATCTCTATGGATAATGAATTGGCACAAGACTTTGATAAGCTGATGCGCAGCAACAGCTCATTCATTCAATAACCTAATACATCATCAAACGTAATACTCACGTTTGATGTAAGTACCGATAAGCCTATCGTGCATTTCGGATTACGATTGAGGCGTTTCAATCGGTTGCACAGCGTGCAGAT
>JBPETC010000077.1:0-9632 GCA_051710325.1 Symbiopectobacterium sp. | reverse complement strand
TGATGGCTATAGGGCTTACAACGACGAACTTACAAAAGCAAAACACATTGTTGGCAAACTGTATACACAGCGTATTGAGCGTAAAAATCTGCACGCTGTGCAACCGATTGAAACGCCTCAATCGTAAGATGTACATGGCCACTAAATCTGGCGCATGCTTCATGTAGCATGACTCCTTCATGTTGGCGTTGCACTTGTGTTTGAGACTCGTAAAGTATCCTACTAAAGGAAGTAAATTGGCATAGAATCATGACAGGTTAGTGGCGCATCTCACTCTTTTAACAAAGAATAGCTCCGTTACTGCGTTGTATTGTATGCACAGCGGCGGGCACCAGAAAGACGAGGTTTATTATGTTGAAACAAATTTGCCAGTTGGCGCGCGACGCCGGTGCCGCCATTATGCAAGTGTATGATGGCGAACGTCCTGTCGATGTCGCGCATAAAAAAGATGCGTCTCCTGTGACCTCAGCGGATTTGGCGGCGCATCACATCATCAAGCAGGGATTGGCGCAGATGTTTGCCGATATTCCCTTGTTGTCGGAAGAAGATCCGCCAACCTGGAAGATTCGCAAGCATTGGCAGCGCTACTGGCTGGTAGATCCGCTGGATGGTACCAAAGAGTTTCTTAACCGTAACGGCGAGTTCACCGTGAATATCGCGCTGATTGAAAATGGCGCGCCGGTTCTAGGCGTAGTATATGTGCCAGTTACCGGAGTTATATACGTGGCATCGCGGGAAAAGCGTGGAAAGAGGCGGAAGGCGTGCGCCGTTTGATCCGTGTTAACCATGCGAACCCACCTCTTGTGGTAGTAAGCCATTATCATCTGGACACAGAGTTAAAAGACTATTTGCTTCAGCTTGGTGAACACCAGACAGTTGCGATTGGATCTTCACTCAAATTTTGTCTGGTGGCGGAAGGCAAAGCCCAACTGTATCCGCGTTTCTGGCCGACTAACATGTGGGACACCGCAGCTGGGCACGCTGTCGCTGCGGCTGCCGGTGCACAGGTACATGACTGGCAGGGCAAAACACTCAATTATGTGCCGCGTGAATCCTTTCTTAATCCAAGGTTTCGCGTGTCGTTGTTTTAATGTGCGCAGCGGTATGAGCTAGGCAAGGCGTGGTGAGACGATCATCAACGCCTGTTCTCTGCCGAGAATTATTCTTTCAACAACTTTGGCAGAAAGTTTATTACTTACTGCACTTCTTGCGCACTGAGCGTCCCGTCTTTGGCATAGCGCACCTAGCCGCGCTTATCCAGCACCACGATCGCTTAACTTTTCTGCTCTAACTGTCAGGTTTTTCGGAGGACGTTGCCATCACTTTTGAACGATGTCCTACCTGCAATGTGCTGGATGATGCGCCTCTTTCCCACAAGCTGTGCGCTGTTCCAGTTCTGGTAGCTAAACTGTTACTTCTGATACATCAGTTCCCCTTCATTGTGGCAATGCCGGTGAGGCATGAGCGTAAGGTTGTTCGCCACGCAGGGCAGAGCCAACAGGGTACACCAGCTAAACAAGGGCTATGCGCAGATGCAGCATCGCGGTGTGGTAGGCAGTCATAACGTGTTCTCTGGTAGAAAGCGTAGAAGGTTACGCGAAACCGTTGCTTAAGCGTAGAGGGAGATATCTTGTCTGTCCTGTCTGAAATGTGATATATATTCACAATATTTGTTATGCAAAGGTAAAAATAAAACTATGCTGATCGATAACGAAAATATCTTATAACATTCTGAAAAAAAATGAATTATTCTGTTTTTTGTGTGGAACTAAATGCTATCTGTCGACACTAATAGTTAGACGTTCTATTAACACGTGATTTATACCTCCAGCTTGGAGGCGAAGAGAAAAATGAAATAGGAGGAGAGATACAATGCGGATCTTCGAACGTTACAACCCGTTAAAAGTTGCGAAGTACGTGAAGAGGTGAACCGTCAGAGCTGATGCAGCTGCAAGCCAACATGGGCTTGCAGTTCAGGCTGGAACGAGTTGCAGACTAGCTTTTAGGTTCTGCCGTGGGTTCTGTATCGACAATCGCAGCGTCTGCTGCGATCTTCTCTTCAAGATGAGAAACCAGCAACTGGTCAGTTTCGTAGCTGTCGATATCCACCACTTCAAATTTGTAATCTGCGAAGCAGATAGAATAAATGCGTTTCCCAAAAAATAGCCCATGACGAACAGCATAACGTCCCTGTTGTCAGGGACGTGAGTCATAAATGTTGGCTAACAAGACAACGTTCAGGCGTGCCAGTGGCATCGGCGTGCCTCGCTCCGGCAGCCCTGTTGATTGACGGATACGTTGGTTTTTATCACTGTGCTGTACCACGTTGTTATTCCCACGATAATCCATGTTATTCATAGGTAACAGAATAACTAAGAAAGTTCACGCTATCTTAAATGGTTCAAGCCCGTTTAATGTTAATGTGTTGCGCAACTTGCATTTTGAAATTACTCATTACATTTTAGAGTGGATGTAGATGAGGATGTTGAATGGGATTGTTTTGACATGATTTTCAATACACGCCTGTGTAGAATAATATAAACGAACGTGGGGAGTTGGCGTGTCACAATACTACACTTTGCTTTTTGTGTGCCTGATGGCAACTGCATCGTCCTATGCAGCGAACGTAAGTTTGCAACTTATTGGATTAGAAGGGGAATTACAACGCAACGTGCGCGCGCGGCTATCTACCATCGGTCCTGATGAGGACCGCGCCGACGGGCGCTTTCGTGCCCGGGTTGATGATGCGATCCGGTATGGGTTACGGGCTCTGGGATATTACGATCCAAAAATCAATTTTGAGTATCGCCCGGCAGAAAACGGCGAACGCCCGCTGCTGTTGGCGACGGTGACGCCGGGCGAGCCGGTCAAAATCGCGGGTACCGATGTTCTGCTGCGGGGCGATGCGAGCAGAGACAGCGATTTCCTCCAACTGCGACGCCGCAGTCTGCCTGCAATAGGCAGCGTGCTGAACCACGGCGACTATGATGATTTTAAGCGTTCATTAAATAACCTGGCTCTGCGTAAAGGTTATTTTGATGCGCATTACGACAAAAGCCAGCTGGGCGTGATCCGCGAAACGCGGGAAGCGTTCTGGGATATCGATTATAACGGCGGTACCCGTTATCGTTTCGGTGACGTGCACTTTCAGGGCAATCAAATTGATGAAGCCTATCTGCGCAATCTGATCCCGTTTAAGCGTGGCGATAAATATACCAGCGAAGATCTGGGCGAATTTAACCGGCGTTTGGCTGCCACTGGATGGTTCACCTCGGCAATAGTTTCCCCCAATTTCGCGGTGGGAAAAACCGATAAAATGCTGCCGTTGGATGCGGTCGTTACACCGCGCGCGCGCAATTTACTGGAAACCGGGATGGGATATTCCACCGACGTGGGGCCGCGCTTTCAGACCACGTTGCGCAGACCGTGGATCAACGAGCGTGGGCACAGTCTGGAAAGCAGCCTGAGCCTCTCTTCGCCTGAACAGTCTCTGGATTTCAGCTACAAAATTCCCTTGCTGAGAAGTCCGCTGGAGCAGTTCTATTTGTTGCAAGCCGGTTTTAAACGCGAAGACCTGAATGACACCAAATCAGACGGCACCATGCTCAACGTGGCGCGCTTCTGGACGCTTAATCGCGATTGGCAGCGCTCCATCAACCTGCTCTGGAGTCTCGATCACTTTACTCAGGGCAGTGTCACCGACACCACCATGCTGCTCTATCCCGGCCTGATGCTAAATCGCACGCGACAGCGCGGTGGGACTATGCCCACCTGGGGGGATTCACAGCGCTATTCTCTGGATATCTCAGATACCACCTGGGGTTCGGATATCGATTTTGCGGTGATACAGGCGCAGAATGTCTGGATCCGTGCGTTGGAGGATAAGCACCGTTTTGTCGCGCGTGGCAACGTCGGTTGGATTGAAACCAAGAGTTTCTCCCGCGTGCCGCCATCGCTGCGCTTCTTTGCCGGGGGCGATCGCAGCATTCGCGGCTATAAGTTCCGCTCTATCTCACCGCGCGATGAGATAGGCAAACTGACCGGTGCGTCAAAATTGCTAACCGGTTCTCTGGAATACCAGTACAACTTTACTGGGCGCTGGTGGGGGGCGGTGTTTGTCGATACTGGTGATGCGGTAAACGATCTTAGGATTAAAGACCTGAAAATCGGTGCCGGTATCGGGATTCACTTGGCCTTGCCTGTTGGGCCGGTCAAATTCGATTTTGCCGTTCCGGTGAATGATTCCGAGAAACGTAACGATCTCCAGTTCTATATTGGTTTGGGACCTGAGTTATGAGCCTGATAAAGAAAATGGCCATTGGGGTCATCGCATTTTTGTTGCTGTTGCTCATCACGCTGGCGGGATTACTGTTTACCACGCCGGGGTTAAATCTGCTACTTAACAGCACGGCGCATTGGGTGCCGGGGTTGGAGATCGCCGAGGTGCAAGGCGGTTGGCGCGATCTAACACTGCACGGTATCGGTTATCAAACGCCGGGTATCACGCTCAACGTCGGTGAACTGCACCTTGCTTTGGAACTGGGCTGCTTGACGCGCAGTAAAATTTGCATCAATGATATTGCGCTACGTGATCTTGACATCATCATCGACAGCAGCGCTATACCGCCTCCTGCGAAGACTCCTGCCCCCAGTGCGCCGGTGGGCGAACTGACGGCTCCGTTCCCGATACATCTTAGCCAGCTCACGCTCCACACTATTTGTGTCACGCTGGATGATATGGCTATCTCACTGGGTGAACTGCACACCGGCATGCACTGGGAAGGACGCGTGTTGACCTTGCTGCCGACGAAAATCAATGCGCTGCTGGTGGAACTGCCGAAGACCAAACCAGCATATACCGTTGCAGAAAGTACGTTTGTGGCCACCGAAGATGGCAAAGTCATCGATTCTGAAGTGGGTGATATCGCCTACGCTACAACGCAGGCTGCTGTCGCACCGCAACTTCTTGAAGCAACGCCACCTGCATTGGGCGAGCAGCTACAGGCGCTGTTTGCTAAGCCGCTGTTGCCAGCGTTACCCGCGTTCACGCTACCGCTTGATATAGACATCAGCAATTTGCGTGGTGAACAACTGCGACTGACTGGCGATCAAGATATCACCCTCACCACGCTGCAACTTAAAGCCGCTACCCAACAACAACATATTCAGTTGGACAAACTGGCAATCCAGTCACCGCAAGGTGCCCTGCATGCTGTGGGTGAGGCCACGCTCAGGGATAACTGGCCGGTATCTTTTGTTCTGAATGGAGTGATGAATACTTCGCCGTTGAAAGGCGAGAAGATCAAACTGACGGTGGAAGGCAGCCTGCATGACTGGCTGAACACCACGCTTAATCTGTCCGGGCCGCAGCGTGCGCTGCTTACCCTGAAAGCGCGGTTGGCCCAGACTGAACTGCCCTTGGCGCTGACCGTGCAGTCCGAGCGTCTCGCCTGGCCGTTAACTGGAGAGGCAGAGTATCATATTAATAATCTGGCGTTAAGTCTGACCGGTAAGGCTACGGATTATGCCTTTAAGATTAACGGCGATATTCGCGGTAGCATCGTGCCGCCCGCCACCTTAGCATTGGAAGGTAAAGGCAATTTGCAACAGTTTGATATAAGCCCGCTACGACTCTCTGCGTTGCAAGGCACTACCGAGTTACATGCACTGGTGGACTGGAGCAAGGCTATCAGTTGGCGCAGCGAACTGGTGCTCGATGGCATTAATACGGCTAAGCAATGGCCGGAATGGCCTGCGCGCATTGATGGCAAGATCAGTACGCGCGGCAGCCTGTACGGTGGTAAGTGGCAGGTGGCAGTGACCGAACTGCGCCTGAACGGCAATATCAAGCAAAACAAACTGACGGCGCAAGGCTCGTTGAACGGCAATACCGCAGGCCAGTGGCACATTCCCGGCATCAACCTGGCATTGGGATGTAACCAACTTGATATTAAAGGTGATTTAGGTCAGCAATGGAAACTGGACGGCATCATTGACGCCCCTGCGTTAAACGGCACGTTGCCGTGGCTTGCGGGTCGCGTCGTTGGCACGGTGCGGCTGCGCGGTAATCACACAGCACCGCAGCTATTGGCGGATCTCAACGCTGCAGGGCTACGCTGGCAGGGGTTATCGATAAATCGCCTTACGCTGGAAAGCGATGTGCGCTCGGATGCACAGGTCAATGGCCGAATGGCGTTGCGCGTTGAGCAATTGCAACAGAAAGGTGTGAAGGTTTCTCTGTTGACACTGAATGCGCAAGGCAATGAGCAGCGGCATCAGTTGCGCTTGAACATGGAAGGGGAACCTGTCGCCGGACATCTGACCATGACCGGGCACTTCGACAGAACACAGCAGCGTTGGCACGGTACTCTGAATCAAGCTCAGTTCACTGCGCCAGTGGGGGAATGGCGTTTGTCACCCTCAATGTCGCTGGATTATCAGCAAGCGCTGGCGCGTATCACGCTCGGTGCACACTGTTGGAAAAACCCGAATGCCGAGCTGTGTGTACCGCGTGCCATCGACATTGGCCCGAGCGGACAGGCTAGCCTGGTGTTACACCGTTTTGATTTGAAGATGCTGGAACCCCTTTTGGCCGCAGACACTGCGCTGAGCGGCGTATTTACCGGTCGTGCTGACGTAGTCTGGCAGCCGGGAGGCGGGTTGCCACAGGCAAAAGTCGCGCTCACTGGGAACAAAGTTGCACTGCGTCAGCAGATGAACGGCAACACGCTACCCGTCGATTTTGACACTTTCACGTTGAACGCGGGCATCGATCGTGGCCGCGCGACGCTGGGATGGCTCATCGCTATTCACAATAACGGCCAGTTCCAGGGCGATATTCAGGTGAAGGACCCGCTGGGGTTGCGCCAGCTTGGAGGGCATATCACCATCAACAAAATCTCCCTTTCGCTGCTGAATCCGGTGTTAAGTCGGGGCGAAAAAGCGGTAGGCATGCTGAACGGCGCCTTTCGTATGGGGGGGGATGTGCGTCAGCCGCAGTTAAACGGACAACTGGCACTGGAAGGGCTGGATATTGACGGTCACTGGATGCCAGTTGATCTGACCGGTGGCCGTTTGGCGCTGAACTTCAATGGCATGAGTTCTACTCTACAGGGCTTTCTGAAAACCACGCGAGGGCAGCTTAATCTTAACGGTGATGTGGATTGGCATCAGCCGGAAGCATGGAGGGCACGTATTACTGCGAAGGGCGATCTGGTGCGGGTGACGTTGCCGCCGATGGCGAGACTTAATGTTTCCCCGGATATTGAGTTTAAAGCCACACCCCAACTTTTCACGCTCAATTGTTCTGTTAAGATGCCATGGGCGCGTATTATCGTACAAGAGATGCCAGAAAATGCGGTGGATGTCTCCTCGGATGAGGTGTTGTTGGAGGAACAACACCAGCCACTAGCTCGTAACAATGCTGCGATTCCTATCAACAGTAACCTTACCATTCGCGTGGGTGACGATGTGCGCCTTGATGCCTTTGGCCTGCGTGCCAGTTTGCAAGGCGACCTGAAAATGGTGCAGGATGATAGCGGTTTGGGGCTGAATGGCCAGATCAACATCACTACCGGGCGTTTTAAGGTCTACGGGCAGGATTTGATCGTGCAAAAAGGGATTCTGGTGTTCTCCGGGCCACCAGCCGAGCCGAATTTGAACATCGAAGCGGTGCGCAATCCTGATAATACGGCGGATGGTGTGACGGCAGGTGTGCGCATCACCGGTGCGGCGAGCTCGCCGCACATCGAGGTATTTTCCACACCAACATTATCGCAGCAAGAAGTATTATCTTACCTATTACGGGGTCAAGGGCTTGACAGCACGGGTTCAGACAGTAATATGATTACCTCAGCCTTACTAGGGTTAGGGGTTGCGAAAAGTGGTCACGTTGTGGGTAAAATCGTCGAGGCCTTTGGCGTAAGTAATTTAGCTCTGTATACACAGGGCGCTGGCGAGGAATCTAAAGTTGTGGTCAGCGGTTACGTCCTTCCTGGCCTTCAGGTCAGATATGGTATTGGCATATTTGCCTCTTTAGCAACGTTGACGTTGCGTTATCGGTTAATGCCAAGACTCTATTTGGAAGCGGTGTCTGGCCACGATCAGGCACTGAACGTGCTCTATCAGTTTGAGTTTTAGCGATGCAAATTATTATTTATGGCTGTTTACAACGCAAACAGGGAAACAGTCGCTGGATGACGAACGCACAGTGGCTAAGGGGATTGTCAACTCGCTGGTTACAAGATGTATGACCTTGGACATTATCCTGCGGTGGTAGGTAGTCGGGAAGGAGGAAATTTGATGCGAAGTTTATCGCATAAGCTCATCTGTTCTGATAGATCTCGATGCGATAAAGCGTGATGGTCACGAATACAAGCGCGAGTTAATCAACACCCCGCTCGGGAGCGTATGGATCTATCTATATCAACACTCGGTAACAGGATTGCCGAGTTTCTACGATAGCGATTAGCTGACGCGCAAGCAGTAATGGTACTGGGTAGTTTGTAAATAAAAACGTAGCCGGCGCGATATCGATTACAATTCACTTTCCTTGCACCATCCTTTTTTACTACGCCATTCTGTTATCCTTTCATTAACAATACATTCTGTTATCCTTTCATTAACAATAATGTTTCTCATTATTAATACTAAATGCTAAGGTAAACGCCAACGCCCCTTTGGACCCGATATGAGGCTATTCTGGTCTCCCTTGCGGGATAAGATGAAAAGGTCATGGCAAAAAACATAAATACCGCATTTTTAACCTTATGCTGGCGCATAAGACTTACCTGATGCCTTCCATGATGCGTTGTGTATTTTCCGGTGAGTCGGTGCATCAGATAAAAATGAATGCTCTGGATCAACGTATCAAGCTGCTGCTTCCTCCGCCTATGGCGTTTTCCCCGAACTGCCTGATAGTGATGAGTGACACCACCCTCAGTGGCTAACTCTGCCCAAGGCACAGCCGGTAGTGCGCACCTATATACCCTACGCGAGGTAGATGCGGCTAACAGTGAAATGGCGGTAGAGTTTGTTGTTCATGGCACCTAAGGACCAGCGTCTGCCTGGGCAATATAGGCGCAATCAGGGAATGCATTGCGCATTATTGCGCGCCTTGCGTGTGGGAGATAATAAAAGTGATAGCGGCGGCTTATGAGTGGCTTCCACCAGTGGAAATGACCAATGCCTTGTTAATTGGCGATAAAACTGTATTGCTTGCTATCAAGAGCATTCTGGAACAACTAGCGCAGCAGTTAAATCCCGTGCAGGCGAGGCGCGGGCGTTTATTGAAGTGTGCCGATGGAGGCCGACTGCTATGAACGCGTTTGCCTTTTTACCGAGGTGCACCGCAGGGGCTTCTTACGGTGAGCGCGACTGCTTCACAGCGTGCAAGCGCATGTACGCTTGCCGGATATTCGCCCGGAAGCAGAGACTACCGAATTGCACGAGGTGGCAGAAGGTGAGTTGCTGTGGGGTCGGCCAGGCAAACGAACATCAAATTTTTTAGTATATTCAATAACCTAATACATCATCAAACGTAATACTCACGTTTGATGTAAGTACCGATAAGCCTATCGTGCATTTCGGATTACGATTGAGGCGTTTCAATCGGTTGCACAGCGTGCAGATTT
>JBPETC010000076.1:0-9826 GCA_051710325.1 Symbiopectobacterium sp. | reverse complement strand
GTCAGTGCCGCTCTGGCGCAGTTCCACCTGATCGGCCTGCAAGCGACTGTTGCCTTTCTCAACGTTGACGTTACCCAGGAAACGGGCGTTATCCGGATAGTTGGCTTCACTTTTGTCTGCCTGAATATGTACAGGAAGCGTATTTGTCTCGCCAGTGACCAGAGGCCGTGTAAACGTAGGAACGCCAAGCCGGCACTGGGCGGCAAGATCGGCCAACGCGTGTTGGCTGTAGAGAGAAGACCCAATCAAGGTGGTCAGCAGAGTTGAAAAACATTTTTTCATACGCGGTATAGGTGTTCCGTCATCAAGGGCGTCATGCCGGCAAACGGCTAGAGACTATATCACTGGCTTATGTTGCTTAAATGTAAATTCCCTACTGTTTTTCTGCTCTGCCGTTAAGTGCAACGCTAAATAACGGATATGATAAAGCAATTTTTGGCCGACGACATGAGGATTTGATGAAGTATATACTCTATTTGGGCAATATGATCAGAGTGTTTCTCGATATCCAGCTTCAGGTCGCGTTTAACGACGGTGCGCTGCATCCGAACGAACGGTAATTATTGTACGTGTTTGCGGATAAGCTCGATATGGACGCGTGAAGAGTTCGAATTTTTCATGCGTAATATGGAAGGGCAGCAGCGTCAGTCTCAGCAACAAGGCCAACCGAAGCAACACCAATCAAAGCAGAATGGCAAACCATACCAGCGTCGCAATCAATCTTATTGGTGGTCAAAAGTCGTATGGGCGACCAATCGCAGGGCGGGCAGCGTCAGCAGCCGCCTTATACGCGATGGCCAACGCTTGAGTTACTGCACGCTGGGCGTGCACATCAGCGATGATGTGGCGACGGTAAAACGCGCTTATCGTAAACTAATGAACGAGCACTATCCTGATAAACTTGGTGGTAAGTGGATTTCTTCGCGCGTGATGGACATGGCAAAACGCAAGGCGCAAGACATTCAGACCGCCTATTAGTTTTTGAAAAGCAGTCACGCCGCCAAGCAACCCCTCTTCAGTTTTTTTCGCGTTTTTTGACGATTACCTTCAAAATTAGAAATCAGGCTCACAGCGAAAGTGCATTGGTGTACCAAATGCGGGATGTGTGATAGCTAGTTCCTGTGCGTGCAGCAACAGACGCGGTGCCAAGGCTTTGTGGCTTCAGGGTGGGCGTAAAAACCATCACCGAGGATCGGGTGCCCGAAGTGCGAGCAGGTGTACGCGCAATTGGTATGAGCGCCCGGTAATTGGCATCAGTTTCACAAGCGTGGTGACATTGGCCTCTCGCGTCAGTAACTGATACTGGGTTTGCACCGGTTTCCCCTGTTTAAAACAAACCTTCTGTTTTTGGCGATTTGGCCAGTCGCAAATCAGTAGCAGATCGATAAATCCTTCATCGTGCTCCCGCCACCTCATACTCGTGCGATATAGGATTTTTGTAGCTCGCGTTCGCGAAATTGGCGCTTCAGCTATCTTGCGTTTCGGCAGCCTGCCAGTTGGCCTGATGCAGATTGAGCAAAACCTGTTCCCGCTGTGTTTCCAGCGCTAGCGCTTCATCATCACGGATGTTCGGGTTAACTGCTTTCAGGGCTTCCAACCGTTCCCGTTCGCGGTGCAGTAGTTTCAGATCGGCCTGCTATTGCGCATCGAGAATCAACTGCTGTGCCTGAGCACTCACCAAGAGTTCGGCCTGCTGCAACGTACTGTGAACGTCGGCTTGTACTGTATTCACCAACTTGCTGGACGTATGGCGGTTTACCACGTTGAGCTGGCGGTTGAAGCTTTCAAAGCTCTACCTGCTGAGCCAGATTTTACCAGTGCGATCCATCAGTAAACGCAACGGTGTAGGTGGCAGGAAGCGGCTCAACTGCAACTGCTTCGATGCCTATGCTTCCACCACATAGACCAACTCAGCCAGCAGCATGCACACGGGCAGCGCTTTGTTTTTCAGTAGTGACACGGAATAACTACCGGTATCTCCCGACAAAATCAGATCCATACCGTTGCGGATCAGCGGATGTTCCCAACTGACAAACTATGCATCTTCCTGCGACAGCGCCTGCTCGCGTTAGAATGTGATTGTTCAGCCATCCTGCGGCAAGCCGGGAAAATACGGCACCAACATATGATCGGAAGGCGTAAGAATAATCAGATTATCGCTTCGATCTTCTTGATTCAAGCCGACAATATCTAACAGATTCAGAGCGAAAATGACCAGGTTGACGTCGTTGTCCTGTTCCGCGATGGATTGAGTTAGCATCTTCGAGGCTTCACCGCCGTTGAAGTGCATTTCTAGCAGGCGATCGCGGCCGAGTTCGAACTGCGCTTTCAGTGCATCGTGTTGTTGACGGCAGGTACAAATAAATTTATATCCAGCCCGTCACTCTCTTCTCTGTAGGAAGGCTTAAGCGCTCAATCAGCGTGCTGTAATGGGCATCATAATATAGTACGGCCTGTTGGGCAGGTTGATATCAGCGTACCAACAGCGCATGTGTGGTGTTTTCCAGATAGGGCACATTCACCTGAATTTCTTGCGTTTGCCCGATACGATCCAGACGTCCGATAAGTTGCTCCAGCAGATACGGATTAAACGGCAGATCGAACATGATCAGGTGGCTGACGAACTGGAAGTTACGCCCTTCGGAACCGATCTCCGAGCAGATCAGTACCTGCGCACCATACTTCTTCCGCAACAAAATAGGCTGCCGCGCGATTGCGCTCAAGGAGGGAAACCTTTCATGGAATACGGCAGCGCTAATCGCTTCACGCGTGCGCAATACCTGCTTAAACTGCAAAGCAGTAGCGGCTTTGTCGCAAATCACCAATATTTTTGTCGCTATTGGCAGTAAGGTAACCGAGCAGCTACTCAACGCGTGGATCAAATTCCACCAGGTAAGGATCATCCCCTTCCATTATTTAATAAATCTGTTCCGGGTACAGCATGTCGTTCGCTTCCGGCGTTTTACCGCCGCTCATGATGCCGGAAACTTTAATGGCCGTCTGGCATTGCGCGGGCAGCGGTAACTTGATCTGGTGCAACATACGCTGCGGGAAGCCTTTTACGCCTTGCGCGTATTGCGGAACAGCACGCGGCTAGTGCCGTGTATGCCCATCAGCATGGCAATCAGTTCCTGTCGTTCAGCTTGGCGATCGGCAGTGTCGCTATTGACAGCCTTAAGCGGCGGTTCGCAGTCTTGCTCGCTCGACAATTCGATGAGCAGGTTCATCTCATCTTTGCTGAGGTTTTCATCGGCAAATAGGAGCGCAACGGCATCCGCCACCGGACGATACTTCTACTATTCTTTAACGAATTCTTGGTAGTCGTGGAAACGATTTGGATCTAACAGTCGCAAGAGAGCAAAGTGGGCTCTCCTGGCCGAGTTGCTCAGGGGTTGCAGTCAGCAGCAGCACGGCAGGAATACGTTGTGCCAACTGCTTAATCGCCTGATATGCAGGGCTATGGGCGACTTCGCTTTAGGCGAGATGGTGTGCTTCATCGATCACCAGTAGATCCCAGTGGGCCGCGAGCAGTTGTTCAAAGTGCGCCGCATTTTTCTGAATAAATCCAGGGAGCAGATGATTAACTGCTCGGGCTCAAACGGATTACTGCTATCGAGTCGGGCCTCGGCATAGCGCTCATAATCAAAAAGGGAAACAGCAGGTTAAAACGGCGCAGCATCTCCACCAACCCCTGATGTTGCAGGGTTTCCGGCACCATAATCAGCACGCATTTAGTGTGCCCGGCCAGTAGTTGCTAGTGGATAACCATTCCGGCTAATGGTCTTGCCAAGGCCCACTTCATCGACCAGCAGCACGCGTGGCGCGTGGTGCTGACCACCTCTCGTGCAATGTGCAACTGGTTTGGGAGATCAGGCTGGCGCGCATGCCGTACAGGCCACCCAAAGGCTGCAAGGCTTGAGACTGCTGGTGCAAAACGCGTGCGATAAGCGCAATGCAAAACGATCCATACGATCGATCGGCTTATTAAAGGACAACTTGCTGTTCAGCATCATTTCGCGCAGCTCTGCCGGTGTGGTGTACCGTCATCAAGGCGTTCACAAATATAAACGATCAGCCGGTTTTCGTCGCGGTTTCAGTGACGCTGAGTTGCCATCCTTCGTGGTTGGTAACGGTATCGCCAGAATTAAACATGACACGGGTGATCGGAGCATCACTTCTCGAATAGAGGCGATCTTATCCGCTTGTAGGAAAAGGCAGTGTGAGCATGCGTACATCCAGAGCAACAACCATGCCACTCTCAGCTCGCTTTCCGTATCGCTGATCCAGCGTTGTGACCAAATGTAAAAAGCATAAATTCGTAGCTCGATATTTGTCATTGTCGTGCATGTCGGACAGAGCAAAGCCTGTCGTTAATCATCCCTTTGGAGATGAATGATTAGTGGTGGCACTGCATACCCGTTTCAGTCAGGCATTAAAAGAGGGGTATGGTAATGGAAGGCGCGGCATTCGTCATCTATTTAACGCTTGAAATAATCCCATCTGGCGGAGAGTCAGGCTGGAAAAATCATCCTGTAAAAACGGCTGAATAGCATCATCCACCGGTTGCAGTTGGCGCTCGACTGATTATAATCCAGCGTAGAATGTTGGATTTTCAAAGGATCCGGGCCATTGAGCGTCATCACATAGCTGATCCAATCGCTATTCTGATATTGAAGCGGGCGACCTATCTGGCAGTTGTAGTCATCAGCAAGTCAGGCGGCACGCACGTGCGGTGATACGTTTTCTGCTAATCACTCAGTGGCCGACCTAGCCGTTTACGGTAGACAAGCAGATCGTCAAACTCGCGGTTCAGGGTTTTTTCGACAGATTATCGCAGCCAGGCTTGATACGGCTGCTGGCGGAAGATACGTGAATAAAGCTGCTGTTGAAACTACTGCGCCAGCGGCGTCAAATCGGTGCGTATCGTTTCCCAACCCTTTGTAAACGATTTTTCCCCGTCAGGCGTCTGCGCCATTCCCGCATAGCGCTTCTTGCTGCTCTGTTCCGCACCGCGAATGATGGGCATTAAAAATGCGGCAGTAGTGGGTTTCAAATTGCAATTCGAGCGCGCTGTTCAGCCCTAACGTTTATTGCAGGTGATTTTGCCACCAGTAATTGACCAATTTGGCCAGCTTACGGCCTATCTCAATGCCTTCATCATTATTATGCTTGCGTTTCAGCCAGACGAAGTCAGAGTAGGTATCACCGTAAATCACATGATAACCCTGCGATTCAATCAAGGTCGCGGGTTTGCTTGCATAATCTCGTGACTGCGCAGAGTGATTGAGGAGGCCAGCCGCGGATCGAAGAAACGTCAGCCGCTGGCATCTCCATAGAAAGCGTTCATGATGATTTTCAGCGCCTGCGACCGCGGTTTATTTCCGGAGCGTTTGGCGGCATCGCGTCCCTGCCAAATTTGCTTGACAATAGCAGGTAAGCAGTGCTTCCGGCATGAGAAGCGGGCACCAACGAAAGCCGTGCACTGGCGCATTGTCATCGGGTTGATGCATGCCTCAAATCAAATCCACCGGGTCGATAAGAAAGGTACGAATGATCGAGAGGGATATAGGCTTTTATAATCGAGCACCAATACTGACAGTTGTGCAGCCCAGGGGATGAATCCATGAAAAAGCCGCCGAGGCTAACCCCACGACAACCTCTCCCAGATTAGGGATATGTAGCCAAGACGATGCACCAGAGGCAGATACAGATGACTGAATGCGGCGACCGACCCGCAGCTGCGATCCGCTGCCAATCCGGTGACGGTGGCGCGTTCCAGCAGGAACGGCATCAGATCGGTTTTTCAAAAATGCGCGTAACCAGTTCACAGTCCTGAAAGTTATAGCGGATGGCTGGTTTATCGTGTGCAAAGCGCTGCTCGATTTCATCCATGCGCTGGTAGGGATTATCTGGCAGTTTGCCTTCACCCAGCAGCATCTGGGACACCGTACTCCAGACTAAAAGAGGGAAAATTACAGGTAGCGGATTTCAAGGCTTCAATGCCGTCTACAATCAGCGCCCTGGTGTACTGGCGAAGAAATGCCCCTATTTGAAACCGTGCTCGCGCCACTCCAGTTCTTGATTGCCCCGCGGGCCAAGCGCAGCGGGATGCGATAACGCTCGGCATGTTTTTGCAGCACGCGCAGGTAAAACTGCACCAGATTTCAACCGATAATGACATCGATATCGTGCTCTGCAAACCAGGCGTTGAGTTTCTCCAGCAATTATGGGTGACTTGTTGACATATTCCAGCGCAAATTAAGGGGCAGACGGCACATCATCGGGCTCAGGGCCCAGCATAGCATGTACACCTGACGCTGCCCGCACCCTTCCAGCCCAATGTAGTAAAGCTCTCAGTGTCGGCTGGTTTCGATATCCATCGACACCATCTTTAATCTGGGGTGATTAGTCAGGGCAGGGCTTCATCTGAGCGTGAACCACCGCATTCGGCCTAGCAGGCTGACCCGCTGAACCACACCGGCGCAGTGATAAAGCGCTCCATCAGATAACGATAGGGGGCGGATGTCCGATTCATAAGCGGTAATTGCCTGCTTCCTGTAATCGCTTTTCCAGCGCCAGCAGTTGGCGGTAATGAGAACAATAGAGGCCCACCAGCTGCTGGTGGTGGAAATCTTGAAACGTCAACGCGTACAACAAGGGGGCCGCTGCTTACGGGCCAATGAGGTATCGGTACTCAGCAGCACTTCAGCGTGCGCCTTCTGCTGCGCTGGAATGAAGGTCACTGCCTGTTGAGGTGGCAACAAAACCAGCGCCGGACCACCTTCGGTAGCGAGCCAGAGATCAATCTGGATGCCAGCGAGTGTGTCATGCCAGTGGCGGGTAAAAATAAACCCCTGAGACGTCTGCACCATCCGTGAATACCTCAGCCAAAAGAGAATTATTAATTATGGTTATATATACAGTTATAGTATACCGTTATCTTCACACTCGCAATCTTCAAGCACCTGGAGTCAGTACGACGCGATTACGGCCTTCTTGCTTGGCACAGTAGAGCGCTTTATCGGCCAACTTCAATGCCTGCTCGATGGTAAGCCGTTTTTGTCCGCGAGCTACAGGAAACGCCTAGTGAAACGGTGATATGACCCGCAGGCGATGTTATGGCCTCCGTCCGTTGCTGGTGCGCAGCCGCGGCGATCTGCTCGGCAAATGTTCTGCGATGTTTCCGGGAGCAACACTAAGAATTCCTCGCCGCCGCCGCGACACAAAATATCGCTGCCGCGAGAACAGTCTCTTAACTGTTTCGCGATAAATTTGATGACCGCATCCCCGGTATCATGACCTAAGGTATCGTTAACCTGTTTAAAATTGTCGATATCCAGCGCGATAATGGCGAAATCCCGGTGCAGTGTATGCCAATACTTCAGAATAGTGTCCAGCCCACAGCGGTTGTACAGGCCGGTCATAGGATCGGTTTGCGCTTCGCAATGCGGTTTGCCAATCTTTTGTGCTGTAACAGATTGATTTCAATCAGCATGGCTTGTTTAAGTTGTGTACCCTCAAAATACCAGGATGGAATCTTGTCAATATTCTCGGAAATATCGTTGGCATCCATCTTATTGGCTCTAAGTGCCAGCAGCCACAGCGGCTTAGCAATCAGACGAGCCAGCAACCAAACGCACAAAATGGTCAGAAGCGCCAATACTAGGGCGTGCGCAGGACGTTGAATATAAGCCCCCCTAAAGTGGTTTTAGTGTTTCTAACGTTGGCCGCAGGGCCGACAACTTCCCAACCAGTAGCGGGAACAATGGCAAAGCCTGTCAACATCTAAACCAATCGGAAAATCCGTTTCTCGCCGACGTAGTTCACCATTTGTTGGCTGCCGTTCGTTGGGCCTTGATGAGAGGGACCACCAGGTTATTTATTTTCTTTTGCCCGATACGCCCGTTGTCTTCGTGATAAAGCATGCGCCGCTGGCTATCGGTCACAAAATAATCGAAAATGTGGCTGGATATCAAGGCAATCAGATTTTTAGCGCCGAGATATAGAGGGTTAGCTGATCATCAGCACGCGCTCTTTAAGGGCAGCTAGTGCGCCCTCGGTGGTAAGTTTCTGCCCGATAAGTTAGAAAGTATCCGGCAACGTGGCGCGTACTACGCCTTTTGCATCTGCGACCAGCACGAAATTAAAACTATGAGTTTGCAAACGTAGCCGATCGGCTTCTTGTACCAGATAACCGTATCGTTAAAGTCTTTTGCCAAGATTGTGGTGCTGCAAGCCAACGGCTATTGCGCATTCTCAAAAAAGTCTGTGTTTCGGCGTCCAGTTTGCTGGCGTAAACCCGGATTGATTCCAGCGTATTGGTAATCAACAAATCGCGCTTCACGCGATAGGTAGCATAAAGTATGCATAAAGCTATTCGCGCGCATGATCATGGCACTCATTACCACCAATAGCAGAATTAAACGGGGTAATCCGACATGATGAAATACACTAGAAGACATAAACAGTAACAAAGAGACTGAAGAAAAGGTTATTCATGATAAGGGTTGTTGACTATTATTATACATTCATATTTTATGAAATGGCTGCATTATTTCTGCTCTGTTTTACGGTTAACGCATTTTTATCATATTCCCTGAATAGGAAATAATAAAGATTGTATTAATCGGGTTATTCTAAACAGGGAAAATAGCGCAAGTGCGTCATTTATTAGTAACAAACCTAACACTTTTAACATGCCAAGGGATAAAAATAATATATACAAACGGATAATTGTATTGAAATACGTTATTACATTCAACCTCGCATTATTATAATAATTCATGAATATTCCCTGCTTTCATTATGATTTAAATCACAATTTTCAAGTCGGCCTTGATCGCGTCGCTCTTTATGACTATTGAGTAGCTAAATCGTTTTAATTAATGTTTAGTTTGTGGCTTATTAGGATACAATCATGACGGCAAAAGTATGAGTGCTGGGCGATGCAGTGGTGGATTTACTCCCTGAAGGTCAGGGCCGTTTGTTGTAGTGCACCGGTGGTGCGCCTGCCAATGTGGCCGTGCATTGCACGGCTGAGTCGCTTACGCGAGATCGGTTGGAAGGATTTTTCCAAGGAAAGGATTGGCATATGCCGGTGTTGAGCTGAAACCGGAGTGGTTTTCATGTACCACCCCAGCAGCGGTTATGAAATGTTTGCATCATTGTGCGCACGGACTTCGGGCGGGGGGCCAAACGCCTTGTTTACAGCCGCCTCTGTTGGTTGCTAGAGGACATTCTGGGATATATGAGTCAACAACACAATCTGCTTAATAGCGATATCCATTTTGGCTAGTTTCGAAGATCACTATCTGTATGATTCCCTGTCTATTCGTATCGATACCGTGCAACAGGATTGCCGCCAACTGGTCTATCACTGCTTCGAAATGATTACGCAGTTAGTCAATGATGAAGAGCCACCGCGCTGCAACGTTATTTGCCTGCAACCTTACAATGACGACATGAAGCCGAAAATAAAATAGGTATTAGTGGTGTTTTTACAGCATCAAAAAATTAAAAACCAAATTAACGTTACTAGTTTTGAAATATAAACATGAGAACGAATTAACACTGGCTCGGTGATCATGGGTTTTGCAAATAAGAGAAATGTCTATAAGCATTAAAAAGTTTAATTGATTTTAATATAAAATTATATTTCTACCTACTGCACTTTTAGCTAGCACGCACGAATCGAATTGGCGGATCAAATCATCCAATAAATTAATCACAGTATAAACCCTCCTGTTTTGGATGTGGAGATACAGTGGCTACAGTTGATGTAAGATGTCCGTTTTGTGAACAGACAGTCTCTGTAAAAAAAACACAG
>JBPETC010000075.1:0-9880 GCA_051710325.1 Symbiopectobacterium sp. | reverse complement strand
GTCAAGAATTACCCGAAGTCCCCTAAAAGCTCCGAAGCCTTACTCAAGGTTGGAGTGATCATGCAGGAAAAGGGGCAGACGGATAAAGCGAAGGCTGTCTACCAGCAGGTCATCAAACAATATCCTATTTAAAGCCAGCGCCGCGATTATTACACACTGGTGCTGTTGGGTAATCTGCTGGAAAGCAGAGCGAAAACTAAAACCTGTACCACCATTGAAGGTTTGCTCAACCTGCAACCGCCCATCGCCCATGTGGAAGTGGACAATGAAATTAAAGATTGCGATGTAGCCAGCCTACACAGCGACGATATCTTTGTGGTGCCTCCCGGCCGAGAGTATTCCTGTTGACGGCGTCATTCTCGATTGCCTCTCTGAGGTCAATGAATTGATGCTCACTGGTGAGAGTGTAACGGTAGTGAAAGTGGTGGTACCGAAGTGTTTGGCGCGACGCTTAACCAAATCGGTATGCTGCGAGTCAAAGCCACCGGTGCGGGGAGCAATACGGCTCTGGCGCGTATTATTCGTATAGTCGAAGACGCACAGGGCTTAAAAGCCGCAGTGCAGCAGTTGGCAGATAAAATTTCGTCGGTGTTTGTGCCAGAGTGGTGGTGGCAATCGCGCTACTCACCTAGCTGATATACTTGTTTATCAACGGGGATTTGGCCTCCACTCTGCTGAGTGCAGTGGCGGTGCTAGTGATTGCCTGTCCCTGTTCGCTGGGTGTTCGACACTGACAGCGATCATGGTGGATACCATGCAAGGGGCACGTGTCCGGAATCTTATTCCGCAATGCCAATGCGTTAGAGCAAGTGCAGCGCTTGCAGGTGCTGGTACTGGATAAGTACGGATAAGTACTGGCACCATCACAGAAGATAAGCCTTCAGTTAGTGATGTACCGCTAGAAGCTGCGGCAGCCGACGCTGAACTGCTGTGCGTCGCACTTTCTCTCGAGCAGCATTCTGAACATTCACTTGGGCAAGCGCTGGTGCAGCATGCGCGGAACGTCGGTGTGGAAGCCGTCGAGGTGAGCGCGTTTCAGGCGATGATTGACCGGGAAATAAAAGGCGAGGTCGCCGGTGAAAACTGGCTGTTGGGGGGCACCGCATTTTCTGAGTGAAAATGATATCGTGCTCGACCAGGCGTAGATTGCTAAACTGGAAGCGCAGGGAAAACGGTGATTGCCGTAGCCTGTGCTGACCCCTTCTGTTAGAGTACATCGCACTGGCAGATAAGGTATACCACGATGCAATACCGTAATCGCCGACCTGAAACATCAGTGGATCAAGGTAATGATGTTGACGGGGATAGTCCTCGTGCGGCGGCGGTGATTACCCAACAGGTGGGGATCACCAACGTGGTGGCTCAGGTGTTACCGGAGCAAAAAGCGGCAGAGATACAGCGCATTCAGGCCAATGGACGCCGTGTGGGTATGGTAGCGACGGTATCAATGATGCGCCTGCATTAGCGCGGTGGCGAATGTAGCTTTGCCATTGGCGTGGGCTTGGACATTGCGTTGGATGCGGCGGACGTGGTGCTGATGCGTAACCGCCTTGATAGCCAGCTTAATGCCATTAGCCTGTCCCGCGCGACGTTAGGCAAGGTGAAATAGAATCTGTTTTTGCATTTTCTACAACGTGCTGGGCATTCAGCTGGCGGCGTTATCGTTATTGAATCCGGTTATTGCCGGGAGTGTCATGGCGCTCAGTTCTATTTCTGTGCTGAGCAATTCACTGCTGTTACGTCAGTGAAAACTGACCTGGCGCGACTGAGCCGGTGTCACACAATATGAAATTCTGTGCTTAGCGTTCGTTCAGCGGCAGCCAGATGGTCAGACGTAAACCCCCTAACGGGCTGTCTCCTGCTTTAACCCAGCCTTTATGTTGTGTAATCGCATTCTCCACAATCGCCAAGCCTAATCCCGTACCGCCCGATGCCCGATCGCGCGCCTCATCGGTGCGATAGAACGGGCGGAAGATTTGCTCGCGATCTTCCGGGTTTACTCCTGGGCCATCATCGTCAACGTTAATGGTGATTCCTTGATTATCAAAAGAAAAGGCGACGCTGATATGGGCGTTTGAGTAACGCAGGGCGTTGCGCACCACGTTTTCGAAAGCGCTTTCCACTGCGGAACGGTTACCGAACAGCGGCCAGGGGCCGGGTGGATAGGGCACCTCCAGCGTTTTACCCATTTGCTCTGCTTCAAAGCGGGCATCGTCCAGCACGTCTCCCCACAGTTCGTCGGCGCGGATATATTCACGCCCCAGCTCATTCTTGTGCTGGTTGCGGGATAACACCAGCAGGTCATTGATCATGCTGTCCAGCCGCTGCGTTTCGGTTTCAATGCGGTTCAACTCGTTGTTTTCGCCCTGGCGACGGCGCAGCAGCGCAGTAGCCAATTGCAAGCGTGTCAACGGTGTGCTCAGTTCATGGGAGATATCAGAAAGCAGACGCTGTTGCGCGGTAACCATGCGTTCTAGCGCGCTGACCATTTGGTTAAAGCTGACGCCAGTGGCAAGGAACTCTTGCGGCCCAGCTTCAAGCTCAGGGTGCTGGCGCAGGTTACCTTGCGCCACTTTATCGGCAGCAATTTTCAGCTTACGTGCCGGTTTTGCTAGGCTCCAGGCCAGCCAGAGCAGTAGTGGTGTGCTGATAAGCATAGTGACAATCAATAACAGCAGCGGGCGGTCCAGCAGCAAATTGATAAAATCGGACTGCGGGCTGTTCGCCATGCGAATCAGATAAACCTGGTAATTATCCTCACCGTCGCGCACGGAAAACGGCCCGAGCAGCTCGAGCCGACCATAGTTTTTCTTCTGCGGATGGTCAGCATTATCGGACTGGCCGATAAAGTTACGCACAATCTGCATTTCGGTTTTTTGCAGCGAACCGAAAATGCGTCCTTCACTCGTAACGAAAACCAGACGCTGCCCCGGCGGTGACCATTTTTCTATCACGCGAAACAGGCGTCGCCACCAAAATAGATCGTTGGGCGGATCGATGGCAAGATCGGCTTCAATATGCTGTTCCAGCATCACGCCCTGACGATACTCGTTTTCCAGCAGCGCCGTCATCTGGCGTGAGTCCAACTTTGGCAACATCAGCACCAGCATTAGCACCAACGCCAGCGTCAGCCAGAAAATGGCGAAAATGCGCAAAGTCAAACTGTCGATCATGCCGCAGATACCTATTTTAACTTGTTGATACCATTAAATAACCGCGTCCGCGCAGAGTCTTGAACCAGGGTTGCCCGTCTTTACGTTCCGGCAGTTTACGTCGCAGGTTGGAAATATGCATGTCTATCGCACGATCGAACGGCGTAAGACGTTTACCCAGCACTTCCTGACTGAGATGCTCGCGTGACATCACTTGTCCCAACCGCTGCGCCAGCAGGTAGAGCAGCGTGAACTCGGTGCCGGTGAGATCCAGCACTTCGGTGTCGAAGCTCGCTTCCTGGCGCCCCGGATTAAGGCGCAAACCGTCCACTTCAACGGTCGGTGAAGCGTTATCCGTAGTTTGCTGCTGCTCGGTCCACGATGATCGGCGTAAAATGGCGCGAATGCGGGCTACCAGTTCACGATCGTTAAACGGTTTAGGCAGATAATCATCTGCCCCCAGTTCTAGCCCCAGAACACGATCCAGTTCGCTACCGCGCGCGGTTAGCATGATGACGGGCGTCTGATGCTGCTGCCGTACCTCTTTCAAGGTGTCGATGCCGTTTTTCTTCGGCATCATGATATCCAACAAGAGCAAATCTACCGCACTGTCCAATACCTTTAATGCCTGTTCGCCATCGTGGGCAACGACAACGCTAAAGCCTTCCATTTCGAGCAGCTCCTTCAACAAAGCGGTGAGTTCTTTGTCATCATCCACCAACAGAATCTTGTTCATGATTAGGCTACCTCCAGAGGCAAAATACGTCATAGATCGACGCTATTCCATGACTTTACGTAGTTTTACATCCTCTGACGCATGTTTGCAGCAAGGTGTTTAGACTTGTGTTTATTGATTCACAGATTGCTGCATTGTACCGGTGGAAATGATGCTACGGCGCATAAAAATCTCTCCCATTTCATTGCTGATATTCGGTGTTATTAACGCATCAGTATGCGTCACAACCTGGTTGGCACCCTAGCGATGCAGCCTTGCGAAATGCCATCAGTCAGCGCGGTCTATTTGACGGTGTGAAACTGATGGAACAACAGCGTCAACACCTGCGTGACCTGATGCAACAGGCAAGGCAAAATGCGCCCGTGCTGCACTTAAATGACAATGATATAGAAAAAATGCACACTTTTGTGACCGCAGAGAAATTTAATGAAGCGGCCGTCAGAAAACAGATTTCACAGATGATGCAAGCACAGCTCAAGCGCTAGATAGAAATGACGTGCGTGCGCAATAAAATGTATAATTTTCTAAATTTTTAAATAAAACAATTATGTAACAGAGTTATCAACAACGAATGAACGAGATGCTGCAGCAGTTATCTTAAACTGAAGCATCCATCTCTCCCCTGTAGGGCGTTAAACAGTGAATCGAATCTCTGAGTAATCCTGTAGTGTGTAGTGAGAGTAGTAATAAGTTGATTTTCTTGCGCCATAGACACCATTCCTGTCTTTTGCCCGTCATGATGACGGGTTTTTTTTGCCATTTTTAGGAAAAGGTTTTCTAAAACAGTGTGGTGTTAGAGAACGGAAACGCCAGATAAAACCAGTAAATTCATCCCTCTGCTCAGTGATTACACTTGAATTGATACCTAAAATCGGCGCTCTTTTCGATTCACTGACTAAAAAAAGTCCCACAGTCCGCCTCGATTCACTATAAAACGTGATCTGCTTTGCATATTTTGATCGGTGTAGGCACTGCCTTTAGTGTAGCCCGGCCATTTTTTTGTCCGCGTGCAGCGTTCGATGCCTCTTCCATCCCAAGGGCGCGCCGCGCTGCCGATTTTATTTCTACGTTGTTGATATATGATAGTGTGCAGCCTATAACCCTTTCATCCCGTTCGATAGCATGGTTTCGTGTTATCAGCCTCGCTATGGTGGCCTTCATTTTTAGTACCGCTGAATTTATACCCCTTGCCTTGTTGTCCGATATTTCTGTCAGTTTTTCGATGAGCGCCGCACAGGTAGGGTTGATTATCACGATTTATGCCTGTGGTGGTGATACCACATGTCGTTGCCCTTTATGCTGGCACGTAGTGATATTGAACGGCGGGGACCGCTGATCAAAGTGTTTATCCTGCTCGCCGTGTGCAACATCATTCCGGTTTCTCCTGGAATCTCTGGGTGCTGGTGGTGGCGCGTATCGGTGTGGCGCTGGCGCATATGCCATTTTCTGGTCAATCACGGCCTAGTTGGCGGTGCTTTTGGCACTTCCTGGCAAAAAAGCGCAGGCGCTCAGCCTGTTGGCAACCGGCAATACACTGGCAATGGTATTTGGCCTGCCGCTCGGTCGTATGACCGGGCAGTACATGGGATGGCGCGTCACCTTCAGCGGTATTGGCGCGTAGTGGTTTTTGCGATTCTGCTGGTGTTGATGAAACTGTTGCCTACGCTGCCCAGCAGCTATTCTGGCTCTCTGAAAAGCTTGCCATTGCTGCTTAAGCGCCCGGGCGTTGCTGTGTATTTATGCACTAACGGTGCTGTGGTGACGGCCGATTTTACCGCTTACAGCTATATCGAACCTTTCGTGCAGCGGGTCGCCGGATCAATAAGCGAAAATTTCATCACCGTATTGCTGCTGATTTTGGCGGTGCCGGTATCATCGGCAGCATGCTTTTCAGCCGCTACATACAGCAACCGCTATCCAGCAGGTTTTCTGGTGGAGAGCATCACGGCATTGCTGTTGTGCATGACGCTGTTGCTGCCAATGGCCAATATAACCCATTGGGATTTGTCCATCGTCTGTATGCTGTGGCATCGTCATTATGGCGCTGAGCCTTGACGCTGGCTTCTGATGCCACGGATGTTGCTATGGCATTGCTCTCCGGCATCTATAATTATGCTATTAGCGGTGGTGCGCTACTGTGGTACTTATTCATTTTTCGACGCCATGCGCTCGTGTTTAGCCATGCTGTCATGAAGTAATGTCATGATTAGATAATATGCTTTGTTGAGGCAAGGTGTGTGATGGATTTATAGCATGCACATTGGGTAACGCGTGCCTCAGTAGTTGCGATATAACCGTGGCGTTGCTGTTATTTATCATTAAAGCCTTCGCCTGGTGCCACACCGGTTCGGCCAGTTTATTGGCCTCGTTGGTGGGTTTACTGGTGGATATCAGCGCGTCATTGGTGAACCTGCTGGCCATGCGTTATGCGCTCCAACCTGCTGACGATAAGCATGCTTTCGGTCATGGCAAAGCAGAGTTATTGGCCGCCATTGCGCAGGGCATGTTCATTGCTGGCTCCGCGCTATTCCTGATCCTCACTGGGTTCAAACGGCTAAGTGCGCCGCAACTGCTGTACGCAAAAATATGAAGTGGGGGTTTCCATCACCGTTATTGCCTTGGTGGCAACGCTGTTGCTGGTAACTTTTCAACGCTGGGTGGTACGCAAGACCCAGAGTCAGGCGATATGTGCCTATTCATTGCATTACCTGTCTGATGTGTTTATGAACGGCACCATTCTGGTGGCGCTGGTATTAAGCTAGCGCGGTATCACCTACGCTGATGCCCTGTTTGCGTTGGGGATTTATGACGCGGTGCAATCAATTGCTGCTGGATCGCGCGCTTCCAGAAGAAGAGCAGCAGGCCATCGTTGCGCTGATTCGTGGCTGGCCTGGCATTCATGGCGCACATCAACTGCGCACCTGGCGCTTAGGGCCGATCCGTTTTACTCAACTGCATCTGGAAATAGGTGATTCGCTGCCGCCAGTTCGGGCACATGAGGTTGCAGACAGTTTGAAGTAGGCGCTGCGTCAGCGTTTTCACGGTGCTGATATTCTTATCCATCAAGACCCGTCCTCTATCGAGGCGTGATCCAGTCTGTATTTGTTTAAGAAATGTGATAGAAAATGGATTATGTGGCATTTTTTGCCTGACCTGAATCAATTCAGCTTAGGACATTTATTATAATATGCCTAAATAGAAACATCCTGTAAAACTACATCTACAAGTCCAGAGGTTGTCATGATCAAGAAAATCGGAGTATTGACGAGTGGTGGCGATGCGCCAGGCATGAATGCGGCGATTCGTGGCGTAGTACGCGCAGCGCTGACGGAAGGTTTGGAAATCTACGGTATCTACGATGGCTATCAGGGGTTGTACCAGGATCGTATGGAGCAGTTGGACCGCTACAGCGTGTCTGATGTTATCAATCGCGGCGGCACCTTTTTAGGTTCTGCGCGTTTCACCGAGTTTTGCGAAGATCACGTACGTGAAGTCGCGGTACAGAACATGAAAATCCGTGCTCTGGATGCCTTGGTAGTTATCGGTGGTGATGGTTCTTACATGGGTGCCAAGCGCCTGACTGAAATGGGCTTCCCGTGTATTGGCCTGCCAGGCACCATCGATAACGATGTGGCAGGCACCGACTACACCATTGGGTATTTCACCGCACTAGAAACCGTACTGGAAGCCATTGACCGCTTACGCGATACTTCTTCTTCTCACCAACGTATTTCTATCGTGGAAGTGATGGGAGGCCACTGCGGCGATTTGACGCTGGCCGCGGCGATTGCCGGGGGCTGCGAATTTATTGTGCTACCGGAAGAAGAGTTTAAACCGGAAGATCTGGTGTGTGAAATCAAAGCAGGCATCGCTAAAGGGAAAAAACACGCCATTGTCGCCATTACTGAGCACATCTGTGATATCGACGATCTGGCACGCTATATTGAAAGAGAAACTGGGAATGAAACGCGTTCTACGGTGCTGGGCCATATTCAGCGTGGCGGCTCCCCAGTTGCTTATGACCGTATTTTGGCGTCGCATATGGGCGCGTACTCCATTGAACTGCTGCTGCAAGGCTACGGCGGTCGCTGCGTCGGCATTCAGAACGAAAAAATGGTGCACCACGATATCATCGATACCATTGAGAACATGAAACGGCCCTTCAAGCGCGATTGGCTGGAGACGGCGAGAAAGCTGTTCTAAATCTGGTGTCTATATTCTTTCGCAATAAAAGCCATCCCGCTTTATGACGACAGTGTGATTTTTTCTTGAGGTAGCAGTCTGTCGGGAGCGTGTCAGGTTGCTGTCAGATCGCTGTTGTGTTCGCGGCAGCTAAGCGGGAGTAGGTTGAGGCTGTGTTTTTATTTCTTTAAAAAATAGCGTTAAAAATAGCCATGAATACCAATCCGATTAAAACATTACGCCTTGCCCGCGCCTGGTCCAAGGAGCAACTGGCGTAACTCTCCTCTTTGAGTATCTGAACCGTTCAGCAAATGGTGAGCACGCTAGTCTGAATACGATCGGTGCCATCGCTGCAGCGTTTGGCGTGAATGTTACCGAGTTGATGACGGAAGAGAGCGAGAAAACTCTGAGCGGAGAATCGCTTGAGCTGCGCGTTCAGGAAGCAAAACGTCAGGTGCAAACAAGAGAGCCTTTTCTGGCGCTAGCTTGTGGTTTATATTGTGATCAATTTGGTGCTGTTCGTGGTGAACCGAATGCCATCGCCAGGCTCTCACTGCTTTTTGTGGCCGCTGCTTATTTGGGGCAGCTTTTTGGCTCTGAATGCCGTAAAGGTATTCTGGCTGCGCGATCGTTGGCAGCGCTGGGAGCTGGCACATGTACAGCGGGTACTGTGCGTAATCCATAATAGCGTAGTATACTTAAACGGGTAGGGCTCGCATTGAGCTAGCGTAACATTGAGCCAGCGTAATAGAGAGATAATAGAGAGATAATATAGGTCTTTGCATAACAAAAGTGAGCGTTGCCGCAACGCAGATGCGTGCTCCTGGGATCTTGCCCAAGAATATTGAGAATGCCGAAAAATTGGTGCGACAGGCGCGTAGCAAGGGTGCTAAAATAATCCTGATTCAGGAGCTGTTCGCTTCGCCTTGCTTCTGTATCGATTAGAGCCCTGAGCATTATGCTCTGGCGCAAACGCTGGAAACCAGCCCGCTTACCAAACACTTTTCCGCACTGGCTGCTGAGCTTGGCAAAGAGTTGATTTTTTACCCTACCGCTATCGGTTTTGAACCTGCTTACCGGGATATCAACAGCCAGCCACACTGGACGCGGGTGCAGCAAGGCCATGCGGTTGCCAATCTGGTGCTGGTGATTGCCTCTAACCACATTGAAACAGAAGCGAGCAAATATCTCGATGGGCTGAAATGAGCTTCTGCGGCTCCTCCTTATTGCCGATCAAACCGGTGCGCTGTTGGCGCAGATGAACAAAACGGATGAAGCGGTGCTGATGAACAGCTTCGATCTGGAAGCGATCGAAGCTCAACGCGCCAGTTTTGGGGCAGTTCCGCGATCATCGTCCGGAGATGTACACGGCGCTTAGCACTTCTGACGGCAAGACCCGGAGATAATCGATGTCACCTTCAACTCTCACTTCGACGCCGCGTCAGGATGGCTTTTCATGCCCGCCGAATGGGCACTTCATGCTGATGCGGTGTGGATGATCTGGCCCTATCGGTTGGATAACTGGCGTAATAATGCTTTGCTTGCGCCGCAGACATTTGTCGCCAGTAGCACGGCGATTGGTCAGAAGACGCCTGTGATCATGGGCGTGCTAGTACAGCAGATGGCGCACAGGCGCATAGCCTGATGCCTGAAACGGTGACGCTCTGGTTGAGATGGAAAGCGATGACGCCTGGATGCGTGATACTGGACCGACTGTGTTGCTAAACTTTAACGGTGGGCGCCCGGGTATCGACTGGCAGTTTAACGCCAGGGGCGGCAAGCTGGGCGGGTTGTACGACGACTGGCGACA
>JBPETC010000074.1:0-10028 GCA_051710325.1 Symbiopectobacterium sp. | reverse complement strand
CATACATACCATAGCCAACGCTGTTGTTTTTTGTTGCCAATAGGCTATCCAGTGGCAACGTTGTTACATTCCGCGGAGAGGGTTTTTTAAGGTACGCATGACGGTATTGATACTAGTATGTAACGCCCAAGCAGTGTTACGAATACCCGCATTATTCATTGCCAAGTCAATAGCACGATAAGAATAATCGTGTTGTAAGGTGCGTTTACATGATTGACAATGGTAACGCTTTGTGTAGAAAACCTAATAATCTCAGATAACTGAGTGGTAAATGAGTGCAAAATTTAAAAACGCACAATACAATTTATTTGACATTCTACAACGCTGTACACGGCATAATCGATAATTGTCGCTAATATATCAGAAATACCGTCAAATCACACGCGATAACTGCTGGGTCCGTACTTTTTAGCACGTAGATAGCAGGCAAAGCACATGCAGATATTGCGAATCAACAAGCGCCCTTTCGGTGTTACCACGATCGCCGAAGGGTTACAATTCAATCAGGCCATCTTGCACCAACGATGCTAACAAGCGAAAATCTTCTACGCAGTAGAAGAGACAATCGATGCCGTAGTCCGCTACAACCTTTGCGTAATCAGGACAGAAATTACAGATAAGACTTTTGATCACATCACGACGGATGCAGTCATCGTGCGGCAAACGAAAGCCGCGCCATGCTGTCGCCAATCATGCTGATCAGCGATACCCATACCCAGTAGGTCAGTGTCAGATTGCGTGGTGTAACCTTGAAAATTACGGTGCAATTTACCGGCACGTTGTGCCAAGTACTAGCTCATCGTCTGGGCGAGCAAAGTGATCCATTCTGATAAACTGATAGCCCGATTGAGTGAGCGTGGTAATGGTTTATGCAGAATCTCCAGCTTTTTCGCGGGGCTCTGTGTAAATCCGCATCTTTGATTTTACGCTGGGCAGCAAACAGCGTCGGCAAATGGGTGTATTTAAATAGGCTGAGGCGAGGTGGTGCGGATTTAACTCAACAACGCATTGTAAGGTAAAAGCAACGCTTTCCGGCGTCTGTTTGCAGCAAACAGTAAATCATGTCGATATTGGTGGAGGTGAAGCCAAGCGCTTTGGCGTGTTCAATCAGCGCAAAGATAAATGCCTTATCTTGCTCACGATTCACCAGACGTTGTACTTCCTTGTTGAAATCCTACGCGCCCATGCTCAGGCGATTAAAGCCTTCCGCACGCAGGTGATCGAGGATATCCAGCTCGATTTCACGGGGATCAACCTCATCAGCAAATTGGAAATCCTCGCGCAACAGCGAAAGCAGTCAGCTAATTTTATCTTTTTTGAAGTAGGTAGGCGTGCCGCCGCCCCAGTGCAGTTGCATGACGATGTGCCCGTCGAACAGCAGCGCGCGCTGGCAAATCTCCACGGTCAGCACATCAAGATACTTTTCAGCTTTGTCCTGCTTGGCGCGTCAATAGGTTATTGGAACCGCAGAAATAGCAGAGGCGATGACAAAACGGAATGTGGAGATAAAGCGACAGTGGCTCGCTCAGGGTAAACGCGCTATCGCCTGGCGGAATGCCGCATCATCATACTGTTCGTTAAACTCAAGCACCGTAGGATACGACGTGTAACGCGGCCCGGAATAGTTGTATTTTTGAATCAGGGCTAAATCCTAATCGACGTATTGATCTTGCATGTTGTTACTCCTTCCGCTTGTATTTCCCAACAGCGCTTTCAGCGGCAGCTTACACTATAGTCGCGTTTTACACTGGGAAAGCAGCCACTGTTTAACCAACAGACACAGCATATAACCAACACCAAGATGAGAGAAAGTGGCCATTTCATCTATAAGAATACGTTTTTCGGGTTATTACGTTTAAGGAGCTGCATCATGTCTTCCTGCTACCCTTCCTCATCATCCATTTCGATGCCACCTGATCCCATCAGGGCATTGATACGATCAAGCGTGTTGTCTACCCATTTCTGCTCATCTTTGCTCAGCGTTTCGCCGTTATCCAGACGTTCTATCAATGTGAAGCCGACCAGCAACGGACAACACCGTTCAGGATGCGCACGACTGCCGCAGCATGACCACTGTGTTTTTTCTGACGTTTACGCGCTCCCAGCCTTCGCTGTTAAGCTCTGCGCGCGTCTTGTCTTTACTTTCGATGTCGACGCCTTCGCCTCTGAGCTTTGGTGCCTGAATTTTTCACCGAATGTTTTATAACAACACTCTCAGGTAAACAGAAGACAATTGCGGCGGCATCTTAGTAGAAAGATCAGCAATAAAAAGGATTGATGCGGTTAACTGGGCAAATTCGCCTTGTGCGCTACACGCTTCGGCCGATAACCCCGCGTTTCGGGTCATTAGTTATAGGTATAATAGACCTAAAACCCCTATCCAGACAGAGATAATAATATTGTGACTAAACAACAGAACCCGAACGTGACGCATAACTACAATGTAATGCATTTCGTCACTAGCGCGCCCAATATTCGTCACTTGCCTGCCAATAGCGGTATTGAAGTAGCGTTTACCAGACGCTCGAACGCGGGAAAATCCACCGCGCTTAACACGCTGACCAAGCAAAGCCTGGTGCGAACCAGTAAAACGCCGGGACGAACCCAGCTTATCAAGCTGTTTGAAGTCATAGACGGCGTGCGTCTGTTTAACCTTCCCGGCTATGGCCTATGCCGAAGTTCCAGAAGAGATGAAGAGGAAATGGTAGAAAGCCTTGGGGGAATATCTGCAAAAACGTGCCTGTCTGCAAGGGCTGGTTGTGTTGATGGATATCCGTCAACTACTGAAAGATCTCGATCAGCAAATGATTGAATGGGACGTGGATGTAGATCTGCTAGTGCGCTCATTCTGCTCACCAAATCCGATAAACAGGCTTCCGGTGTACGCAAAGCGCAACTGAATGTCGTGCGCGCAACCGTGCTCGCGTTTGTCGGAGATATTCAGGTTGAAACCTTCTCCTCGTTGAAAAAAGGGGGAGGATAAATTGCGGCAAAAACTCGATCTGTGGTTCAACACCCGCACTCAGTGCAAGATGTCGATAGTTGAGATCAACCTCCGCGATCGTTAGCGATCTTGCGGCATTTTTCTGCCTTTTTCCCAATAAAAATGCCCAGTTACCGAAGTGGCCGGTGCAGCTAATATTCAGCCAAATCCGATTACGTTAAGTAAAAGGTTCTGAAATATAGAACATCTTACCTCTGTACCCTACATCATTAATTTTACCTTATTTTCGCCAGAACAAAGATTTTTATTGTTTAGTTTCATAAAATAGCTATGTGTCACATAAAGTAGAGCAAGTCACCCAATCCTGTAGTTTAATTACAAAAATAAATAACGTAATGCGCATTAAATATTAAGTATGCAACAATACTATTGTATGTATATTAATGCGCCTCATCCCAGTTTTTACCTTCACCCACATTCACACGTAACGGAACGTTTAGCGACATACAACCTACCATCAGGGTAGCGATCTTTTGTTTTGCCGCATCCAACACAGACTCATGTACTTCAAACACCAATTCATCGTGTACCTGCATGATCATGTTCACCTGCGGCTGTTCTTTCTGTAGCCAACTATCGATCGCAATCATCGCTTTCTTGATGATATCGGCGGCAGTGCCCTGCATCGGAGCATTAATAGCGGCACGCTCCGCCGCTTTTCGGCTCATGGCATTGCGTGAGTGGATGTCCGGCAAATAGAGACGGCGCCCATCCAGCGTCTGCACATACCCTTTCTCGACAGCTTCCTGACGGGTTCTTTCCATGTAGTCCTGCACGCCAGGATAGCGCTCGAAATAGAGGTTCATATAGCGCCGCGACTCGGCGGTGGGGATACCCAACTGACGTGATAGACCGAAAGCACTCATGCCATAAATCAAACCAAAGTTGATGGCTTTGGCGCTGCGGCGCTGCTCTCCGGTGACGCTCTCCAGCGGCAAGCCAAAGACTTCTGCAGCGGTGGCGCGGTGAATGTCCAGCGCTTCGGCAAACGCATTGAGCAACCCGGCATCACCGGAAAGGTGCGCCATAATGCGCAGTTCGATCTGAGAATAGTCCGCAGCCACGATGCGATAACCTTTAGGAGCAATAAACGCCTGACGAATGCGTCGCCCTTCATCGTTTCGTACCGGGATGTTTTGTAGATTGGGATCGCTGGAGGAAAGACGTCCAGTCGCCGTGACCGCCTGATGGTATGACGTGTGCACCCGCTGGGTCAGCGGATTGATCATCAGCAGCAGCTTATCGGTGTAAGTGGATTTCAGTTTCGCCAGCCCACGATATTCCAGAATGCGTTTGGGCAGCGGATAGTCATGCGCCAGCGCTTCCAACACTTCTTCATTAGTAGAAGGGGCACCTTTCGGTGTTTTCTTTAGCACTGGCAGCTTTAGTTTATCGTACAAGATCCCCTGCAATTGCTTAGTGGAGGCAAGGTTAAATGCTTTACCAGCCAGTTCATGCAATTCGGTTTCAAGCTCGGCCAGACGTGTGGTCAGTTCATGAGAATGCTGCGCCAAAATACCAGCATCAATCAGCACTCCATGCCTCTCAATGCGTGACAGAACCGGCACTAACGGCATATCGATATCACGGAACACCTTCACCAGTTCTTCTTGCTGTTGCAACTTTTCCCACAGGGTTTGATGCAAATGCAAAGTGATATCCGCATCTTCTGCGGCATAGGTGCTGGCCTGTTCAACAGGAATCTGATTAAAGGTAAGCCGGTTCTTTCCTTTACCCGCAATTTCTTCAAACGAAATGGTTTTATGCTGCAGGTAGCGTTCAGCCAGGCTATCCATATCATGACTGCCCGCCACACTGTTTAATACGTAAGATTCCAACATTGTGTCATACACGATACCACGTAGCTCAATGTAATAGCGATTCATCACGCTCTGATCAAATTTCAGGTTCTGCCCAATTTTGCGCAGCACGCTGTCTTCCAATAGGGGTTTAAGCAATTCCAGTGCACGAGTTCTGTCGATTTGCTGGGGTGCATCCAGATAATCATGCGCCAGCGGCAGATACGCCGCTTCACCAGGCGTCACCGCAAACGACATACCAATCAGATTGGCGCTCAGCGTATCTAAGCCGTCTGTTTCTGTATCAAACGCAAACTCTCCCGCTTTTTTGAGATGGGCAATCCACAACTGTAAGGTCTCTTCATCCTGAATAGTGACATAGGCTTCACGACTCAAGGCGATGGTTGCTTCTGCTGGCGACTGTGGCTGCGCTTGTGCCATAGGCGTTGGCTGCGGAACCGCAGATTGCCCCTTACGGGCTTGCATCCAGGTGCCGCTTTCCACATCAGCGATCCAACGTTTGAAATCATAACGCTTAAACAGCCCATAAAGTGCATCCACATCGGGTTCATTCACCGTCAGCTCAGTGCAGGTCTGTTCCAATTCGACGTCAGTTTTGATAGTCGCCAGTTGATAAGAGAGGTATGCCGCTTCTTTATGCTCTTCCAGCTTTTGCGCCATGGTCTTTGCGCCGCGAAAGGAAAGCGTGGCGATTTTATTCAGATCGCCATACAGGGTATCCAATCCCCCCAAACCATGAAGTAACGCCTGTGCCGTTTTTTCACCTACGCCAGGCACACCTGGAATGTTATCCGATGCATCCCCTATCAGGGCCAAAAAATCGATAATCAGCTCCGGAGGAATACCATATTTGTCGCAAACTTCCTGCGGCCCGAGCACCGTATTGTTCATGGTGTTGATAAGAGTGATCGTCGGTGACACTAGTTGCGCCATGTCTTTATCAACGGTGCTGATCAGTACCGGTTTACCCGTACTTTCAGCCTGACGCGCCAGCGTACCAATCACGTCATCCGCTTCCACACCGCTTACGGCCAACGAAGGCAGCCCTACGGCACGCACCATCGCGTGCAGCGGCTCAATCTGCGCACGCAAATCGTCCCGCATCGGTGGGCGATGCGCCTTGTAGTTTTTAAACAGTTCGTCGCGGAAGGTTTTTCCTTTGGCATCAAACACCACAGCGACATAACTGGGAGAGAACTGAAGTAGCAGGCTGCGCAGCATATTCAGCACGCCATACATAGCGCCTGTCGGCTCACCTGCGTTGTTCGTCAAAGGAGGAAATGCGTGGTAGGCACGGTATAAATACGACGAGCCATCGACCAAAATTAACGGGTTTTTCGGAATCTGCACCATGTTCTGTTATAACCTATGTCATCCATCATGACGCTAAGCTTGCCATAGCTCACAGTAAGAGACGAACGTTAACGTACGCAAATCTAGCACACGAAAAGCAAATGCCTTGTGGATAACTTTATGCATAGAAAGAGAAAATTAGAATAATGCTGATATTGTATCAAAAAGTGATTCACACGTTATGTGATTTTTTAGCAAGATAAAAAGTTCCCGATAAATACCCGTAATACAAAAATATTTTTTGTGGATAAATATTAGTTAAATGCTAATTAAACGTCACCGAGGCAAAACTGTCGTAGCGGATAAACGATATATCCAGGGTATAACTGCGCCTGCTATCAGTCGTAGTTATACGACAAGTGCTATTTTTTCTCGATAAGGAATTTCACCACATCAGCATATTGCTTCAAATATGCATCCATTGAACTGGTATCTAAACCGTCGCTTTTCACCATATATTTACCATTAACAAATATGGCCGGCACACCGCGCAATTGCAAATCCGCAGCCGCTTTTTCTTGCTGGGTAACCAGCGACTTAACCACGAAGCTATTCAATGCAGCGTCATAATCTTCAGCTTTAACACCCGCCACCACAAACACCTTACGAATATCATCTGTAGTTTTTAGTGTTTGGCTTTTTTGCACTGCATCAAACATTAACGGGGTGACTTTATCTTCAATACCCAAAGCGAGAGCAACTGCCCAGGCCTGTGTTAGTTCTTTCCCCAAAGGCCCGAGGAAATCGACGTGATAGCGCGTAATTTTGGTATCCGCTGGCAGCACCTTACTGACAGCTTCAGGAATATGGTAAACCTCAGCAAACTGATAACAATGCGGGCAGTAGAAGGAGAAAAACTCCAGCACCTGTGGTAATTGATGTACCGGTTTATTCACTTCAATGTACTGTTTTGCATCATAAAAATCTTCCGCTGATGCACCGAAGGCTAACATAATTCCCAATAATGCCGCAAATACACTCTTCATATAATACATCTCTCCGTTAAACATCAGTACATGAACAATAGCTGTAAAGGAGGCTCCTGTAACAAGCTTAACCTGTTCAGTAAATATTGCTGTTTTCCTAAACCAGAAATCATCATCTTTTATTCAGAGAAAGCTGGGGAAATACCGGATCTTCCCAACGGCGAATAATCCACGCTAAATAATATACCATTCGCATCGCACGATGCGGGTCAATTAAAGCCAACTCTTTCTCCTGAAATGTCATAAACTCACTATAGGCTTCCAGCAAAATATCGAGCTGAATTCTCTGTTCCTGACGCTCGCCATGAAACAACATCCACAAATCCTGCACCGAGGGTCCATTACGGGCATGATCTAAATCAACAGATAGTGGCCGTCGCGCCAAAGAATATTTCCAGGGGTGGCAATCGCCGTGTAATCGGAGAAAGGAAGCATTCAATGTCCAATAGCGTTTTACAATTTCGGTAATTTACCGGGTGGACTGTAAAAAGTAATTTCGGCACGTGGCAGAAATACGTTGCATTTGTATCAATAACTGATAAGGCTTGTCGAGATATTCCTCTGATGCCAACAAGTCAGAAAACGACCAACGCCTTTCAATTGATCGTCATTTATCCATTTCATATTACCGCCCCTACGCTTGGGAAAACGGCAAAATAAAAGCCATCATAACAATGCAGGGTTTGACCTTTGAGCTTCAAAGGAGCAACAACGGGCACCTCATCGTCAACCAGTGCGAGGGCGAAATCATGCTCTTCCTGAATCTGCGCCTGCGTCTACCGGTTCAGGACGATAGAGTTTAACGACAAAACGGTGCCGGTCTTTATCTATAAATTGATAAACCCGGTTTTCATAGCTATTGAGCGCCGTCAAACCAGAATCAACCGGATACCTACCGCGAAAAACGCATCGGTAATCAGCGAGGGAAACAGCGTCTGAAAATTAAACACTGAACTTTGCATAGCCATCACATCATTACTCGCAATAGGAATCAAAATAAGCGCGGAAAAGCAGCACCTGTTGATAAAGGCGTCAGTCTTTGATAACCCCAAGCTCGCAGCAATGCTGTTTTAAAATCTCCCTTATAATCCTTTTTCAAGCCTGGAATGACCTGCTCTTTATCTGTGTCACACGCATTTTCAAATAATAGATCAGAATATTATCACTCAACTCACTTAGCTGCCCCTAGAGAAACCCGCCTCCTGTGCAAATTTTTGTAAAAATTGAACTAGATTTAGATCTGGATCTTTTTTCCAGGCATGGTGCAATAACTCAATTAACTCGTTAACACGATGACATTTCATCTCTTACTGTATATAAAAACACTGATATCATCTTAACAGCCTTAATCATGGGTGTAAAATGCTTGGCGTCAGGAATTATTTTGCCCAAAATAAAGCCGATGCGGCGCGACAACGAGGGATCACATGATCACAGGTATCATTCTAGCAGGTGGCCAGGCCAGACGAATTGGTGGGCAGGATAATGGACTATTAACGTTGCGCTGTATACTGTTCTACCACTACCAACACGTTTTAACCTGCCTGCAGCACCTAAGTGGACCGCGTCTACAATATCAATGATAATCCGTAACCAGGCTGTTTATCAAGAAAGTGGCTGCACCGTTTAGCGACTTACCGAATGACTTTTCAGGCCCCTTGGCAGGTATCTTATCCAGCCTAAAAAGCATCGAGATAGAATGGGCCGTTTTCGCGCCCTATGATGTCCCTAATTTATCCACCAATCTTGGTAGCAAGACTGTGTGGCACAACACAAACAGCAAGGGCATATAGCCTACGTAAACGATGGCTGGAGAGAGTATCCAACCTTGTTGCGTTCCCTGATGTTAAAGCTTAAAACCTACCTGAAACGTGGCGATCGTAATCTGATGCTTTTCTGGCAGAGATAAAAGCGACTTCGGTGCTTTTCGTGGATTACCCCTTCGGCATTCCAAAACCTGAATACCCAAGACAATCTCTTCAATTGGCAAGAGACTAACCATGACTGAGTTGCATCGCCCACGCCTGCTTGCCGTTAGCGCGTATAGAGCGGTACCGGGAAAACAACGCTCACCCACTTAATCTCGCTCCTTAAAGAGAAAGGGCTATGCATTGGTGTGATAAAGCATACTTACCATGATATAAATATCGATATAAACCCGGAAAAGACAGCTATGAGCTGCGTAAAGCGGGGCCAAGCAAACGCTTGTTGCCAGTAACCATCTCTGGGCGATGATGACGGAAACACCGAAAGCCCAAGAAATAGATCTCTATGAAATAGAAGTGGTGCTATGTGCCGAAGATCGTTCTCTCACGCAGAGAATTGAGCAAGAACGCGCACGATTTATTTGGATGATTATGCCGTGGCTATTGCCAGTGATGATTAAGCGCCGAAGCCTATGTTGATGATTAAGCGCCGAAGCCTATGTTGTGCTAAATAATGCTATAGCGATAACCATCGCGACCAGTAAACTCCTGTACATAATCTATTCCTTTATGAGCAGCAAACAGATTTTGGCTTATTTGCAGGTTTTAACCCCATGTCAATGCCTTACAGGTTGTATAGAGAAACGACATGCACCTGACGTTTTACCAGGACTTATGTAGTGGCACAAATTTAGTGTGCCACTACAAAATGAGTATCTATGTATGCTGATCTGTTTTAGTCGAAATAATGACGAAGTGGATAAGCAAGCTCAGAACCTACTACTATGATAGGTTTGTACATAATTACAGCTAATAGCAAAAAAGGCTATCCGGAAGGATAGCCTTTTTTGTTATATAAAAACCTGGCAGTTCCCTACTCTCACATGGGGAAGCCCCACACTACCATCGGCGCTACGGCGTTTCACTTCTGAGTTCGGCA
>JBPETC010000073.1:0-10097 GCA_051710325.1 Symbiopectobacterium sp. | reverse complement strand
TGCTTCTTTGGCCACACTCACTCTTGCAAGCAATGCGGTGGCAAGCACAGTTATTCAAATTAATGTGTTCATGCCCTGGTTGTGGCCCTCCGTATTAGAACTGCAAGTGTTCTTCGCGCACAATCATAGAGTGAGATTTTCATCTTCGCTAATTTCCAGCGCTAATATGTGGTTCATGTCGCTGTCAAGCGAGGTCAGCAGCACGATCGGGTCGCTGTACAATGGGTGCAAATCGCGGCAGATGGTCATGCTATCTTTAACAGGCAACATCACATTCAGCAGCACCAGATTGGGTTTTGCTGCGTGATGAAGTCGAGCACTTTATCGCCGCGCGGCTCCAGATGAACATCTATGTCATGTTTTCCTAGATAAGCTGAAATCAGTTTGCCCACTTCATGGTCATCTTCCATAAAGGCAATCTTATGCATAGTCATCGTAGCTATTGTTCTCTATCGTCAGCCTGCCGTGTGGCAAACCGTTTTCGTCTTGCGTTAGCATAGCGCCTAGACATTAGCGGCGCCAGCAATGAAGCGTAAAATGGTATATCGTGCAGGTACCTGATTCATTGCAATATCATGAACTTGATAACGTGCTCGCGCTGTCAAATCACTCACGCTCGTGACAATACAGATGGGTAAGGTAACCCGTGAGCCTGGTAAAATAGGGCAGATGTATTATCGACGCCTGATGAAAGGTGATTAATGTACAAGTGACGCTATGAACTCACTGGTGAATAGGAGAGAAGGAGATGGGAGATAACTCAGAGTCTGTGTGTTTCAATGATGTGTTAAGTATTGATTACGCTGAGTATTTAGCAGCGCTGTGTAATAAACACTGACGTTTTATTGATGCTATGTATGATGTGTTGCCGATTATAGGCATGGTGACGAAATCTGCGTCGGCCCGTCAGGGTCGCTCTGCAAGAACAAATGAAAATGCTGGCTATGCAAGTGCTTTCCATGCAACTCAACGATGAAACCAACCTGAGGCGACTGATCGCGCTGACACAGCAGCAGAAACTGAAAGCACTGAATATTATGCTGTCGTATCCATTGACGTCGCAACAGTTGGTAATGATTCCGCGAAGCGTGCACGGCGTCAACAACGGTGTCGCAGCGTAATGAATGCCTGAACGTCTAGATTACACCGGTCTAGGCCGCTTGGCCCGATGGGTGATTAGATTAATCAATAGACTGCGTTGCTTCCAACACTTATACCAGCGTAGGATGAAACGTGCGGCGTCTCCCGATAGGATGCACGTTGGTACGCGCCAACGTTTTCAGCGGTTGGAACGGAATATCGGTTATCAATAACTGCTTCTTAGCGGGTAATGCATCGCTGAAACGCAAGAACGCATTCAGTCCTCTCCGGCATCCAGAATCGGCACAGTGTCTTATTGCAGAATGATGGTCTGATAATTCTCGCTACGTTGCAGAATTTTGTTAAAAATGCGTTACGCAACAGCGAAAAACAGCGGGTCATTCACCGCAGTACCAGTCGTATCGGCGATGAGGTTTTAGGGCGTTCGCTAAGCCGGGTCATTTGGGCGATGCGGCGCATAAACAGGTAGCGAGGCCAACACAATCCCCACCGTAATCGCAATCACCATATCAAACAGCACGATCAGTGATATGCAAAGCAGCATGACAATGCTGTCGTCTTTGGGGCTATGACGCAGCAAATCCACCACTTTATGGGGCTTCGCTCATATTCCAGGCGACGATTAGCAGCAGCGCCGCCATAGCGGACAATGGCAAATAAGAAAGACAGGGTATAGCACAAAAAGCGCCAGCAGCACCAACGGCGCGTGCACTACCCCAGAAATTGGGGACGTTTCCCAGGCGCGAACGTTGGAGGCGGAGTGCGCGATAGCCGAGGTGACGGTGATGCCGCCAAAGAACGGCGCGACCAGATTACCGAAGCCTTGTCCCATCAATTCGGCATTGGAGTTGTGTCTTTACCGGTCATGCTGTCCAGCACCACCGTGCACGGCAGTAATTCGATAGCGCCAAGCATCGCCGTGGAAAATGCCGCATGGAGCATGGCAGAAATGCTCTGCCAGTTGAGCGTCATGGTCGGTTCACCGACTACGGATACGTTCCACGGCAGCACCCACTGCGGCAGAATAGGCGGAATGCCCTGTGACCCTGCGAGCCACCAGCTAACATATAAATAAAGTGGGAGCCGATGGTGGCGATATCATTGGTCCATCAGCGATATGATACCCATGACAGCAACGCCTGCCAGCAGCGCAGGCAAATAGCCCTGCAAGCGGATGCCGAGTTTGGGCCAAAAAACCAGAAATGCCAGCGTAGTTAGGTTAATAAGTGTGTCAGCCATCGTCAGCGCTGGGAACGCTTGTGCCAGCGTTATCACTTTTTTCGATATAGTGCTCCAGCACGGTGATCAGGTTCAGAGCAAATAGATCCTCAATCTGCATGGTGGCAATGGTGATACCGATGCCAGAGGTAACCCTAAAGTTACTGACAGTAGGATATATTCAATCAGACGTTAAAAACGGCAGATGCCCATCAACATCAAAAACACCCCGGAAAGCAACGTGGCCATCAGCAAGCCTGAGAAGACCAAACTGCTGGGAAACCGGATAAAGAATCACCACGAAGGCTGCCGTCGGGCCGGAAACGCTATAGCGTGACACTTCCTCCAGTTACCGCAATGACAATTCCGGTAATTGCCGAGGTGTAAAACCCGTACTGCGGTGTAACACTGTTGGCAATCGCCAACGCCATTGCCACTGGAATGGCAATAATCCCTACAATGATGCTGCGATAATGTCGTGAACCAAACGTTGTGCGGTATATTTTTCGCGCCAACAGGCGACGATTAGCGCACTAAAAGGCGTAACTCCGCTTACTCCATTCGTTTTCATCTTATGTCAGACCAAAAAAGGACATAAATGGCGGTAGTTGGCCCGTTGTCGATAGTGAAGTCTAGGATACGCCTGTTAAGCGCGGAGTGTTAAGACTTACATCAAAATGCAGGGTGCCCTGACGTAAAATCAGGGATTTCCCGTAGGATCACAGCATGATTGTCATCAAATACGCAGCAAATATCGCTAAATGTGCGATGCCGTTCAACACGTTGGTTCTGTCCGTTGAGAACGAAATATGACATAACATCAACACTGAGACCATGACGATGATGCTTGGCATTTCTAGAGCGAAATTCAGCGCATGTTGTACCTGATTTACGCAGCACCGCTTTGATAGCGTCCAGCCCCTCAGGAGAGAAAATAAGCAGCGCCACAAGAAGCTAGTGAACTGCTCTTGGGGCATTCATGCGTGTCAGCAGCGCATTAAGCGGCGCAGAGTCTATTTTAGTAATACTGATCACCACCACAAGATGCATTAGCAGCCAGATGGTGTGCCACAACGAACTGTGTGAAGAGGGTTTTCCATGGTGCGGTCGCCGTCATCACTTTCATCCTCATGTTCGTAGATAAATAGGCTCTTCTAGTGTGTGCGCGTTTTGATCAGGAGAAACGTGCCGTACATGGTGGCGGAGATGAGAGCGATAATCAGTACTCGCCCGGTGGTAAAATTACCGCCAGGTAGTGAGGTGGGAAAGACTAGCACGATAATTGCCAGTGGGAAAATGGCCATCAGGTACTGCATGATACCGATCAAATTAACGTGCTGAGTGGCAAATTTCCGACCGCCTAACAGTAACGCAAATACGACAAGGCCGCCGCTGACGATCATAATGATGGAATAAAGCGTATCACGCATTAGGTCTAGACCGGCATTGCCCGTGGTCATCAGCGTAGAGATCAGACTAACTTCAAGAATAATGACGGAGAGACTGAAGCTCAGTGAGCCGTAGGGTTAGCTCAGTCGGTGGCCAACACGTCAGTATGACGCACTAAGCTAAAAGCACTGGCGAGAATGCCACCAGTGCAATAAAGTTGATGACAAGGATAGACATCAGGTTTTGTGCATCGCTCTTTATTGTTCTCTTTACATGCGCTACGCGGATAGCGACGGCAATGCATGGTTAAGGGTGTGACGTTTTGGAAAAAAGTGGCTTAGAGATAGTTATAGCCTAAAAAATACAGATTAGCAGAATGCGCGCAGCAGGTGGGAGATTTTAAGTAATTTTACATTCTTGAGTGACTAAATAGAATTAATTGGTAAAATTTTACAGTTTTCTCTCCACTATATTGATGTTGCTAGTGAATTTTATACAACTAAACCATCAGGGTTATCCATGAAATCGTGACGTTTCCGGTGATAATTTTATTCGTTTAACCCTTCATGTGCCAATATGGCACGACGTAGGGCTGATTTCTCTCAACCTTAAGTTCTCTGCGTACGTAACGGCGTAGTTGCACCACGATGCGATATTAGCTCGTCAGCTAGAAAATGCACTGCTGGCGTCAATATCGCGCGTTGCGGCATGGAACTGTTGTAACAATGTATCGGTACTGGCGGTTAAGCTGACCATCCAATGCACGTTGAGGCCGGTGGCATGGGGGACAGAGCGCCGAGCAGAGCCGAAATGGCGGCAACGAATAGGGATCTCGCCTGCCAGATAATAGGCGCTGGAGCAGACAGCATTGGGTGCGAACCACCTTGGTAGAGTAATGCCTATGCTGTCTCCTGGGATGTGCATTGCTGGCAAACGTGATGGCGAGTCCGCCGTGCTTGTGCAGCGCACAGGCAACATCCACTTAGCCCAATTCGGGTCGGAATGCATAAATAGTATAAGTGCGCACGACGAGGCGCGCCTCACCTTCTGGCTATTATGGGGCCCTATTCTCCCAAAGTGGGTAACGTAGGCGCTTTCTGGCCGGGTTGCGCTAAAAATAGTTTAATATGCGAGGCGTTGTCGTCCGAGTGCTGGATATTTGTGCAGTGTGTCGCTGTGAAAAGTAATGCAGTGCAAGTGCGATGAGAGATCGGTGATGCGTTTAACTTGGATTAATCTGGGTTGGGCTGGGCGAAAACCTGTCGGATGAGCCATTAAATTTCTCCATAATTCAGCCGATATCGTTATTGATCTGATGGAAAACATCATATCATTTTGATGATAGTGATTATTCTTTTAGTAACAGGCAAAAAGCACGCATGGCTAAAAAGGCGTTGTTCACACTTTTTTGTTACGATTTCAGCGTTATATTAACCATTTGTAATTAAGATCAAGCTTAATTGTTACATAAAAAATGGCATATTCTGAAGTCAGTTGCAGAAGTTTTAAGCAATTACGCTGTTTTTGTTAGAAAAAACGCGGCGATTATTTGCTGTTTTTATGGTTAATGTATTATTAACATGCGATTTTTACAAAAGGCTGATTGTGGTACGTCTTATGGTTTCATCAAAGAAAACTTGCTGCTCACGCCTCAGCATCGAGCGTGACTCCCTAAATCAGACGCCATCGCGTCGCCCTGATAGCTCGGGCGTGAGTTTTTGGCTACGGGGCTCACTGATGTGGAATCCGATATTTACACCGGAGGGAGTTCGTTTGGCGACACTTCCAGGCTGGCAAGCGCGCATTTTGCCTGCGCCTTACGGCAGGACGCGGTATAGCAACGCAACCTGGACGCATGCTGGTATTAAAGCTAGGTGGGAAAATGAACCGGGGTGGGGCGGTATTTCGTTTGCCTGAAGGTTCACTGCGTGAAAATCTGAACTGCTGTGGAAGCGCGAGATGATTACCGGTTGCTACCGTCCGGTAATGGTGTAGTCTGTACTGCCAAAATGGCGAAACACTCACGGCGTTGGTGTTTGTTTCGCAAGAGCAACATCCGCTGATTGAAGCGGATACCTGCATACACCGCGTTGCTCCCGTGATTGCCAGAGCCAGTGATTCGCTCTGGGAACTAACTTACAGTATCTGTTTTTACTGGAAGAGGCGATTAAAAAACACGATATAGCCGATGAGTTCTTAAACGGCGCTGGCGCAGCGGGTGAGAGAGCTTCAGGAACAAGCAAAGCAGACACATACACAGCAGGGCGACTGGTAGGGCGTTTAGCATCGTTAACCAACATCGCGTTAATTAACACATCATCGAACAACACATTATCGCGTCGCCATTGACCGCAATAAATCAGTCAATGGCGACGCAACAAGTTACCAACCTACGCCAAGGCCCAGCGTATACATAGTATCGTCCACATTCCCTTGATTACTTTCTATGCGAGTGCGCATCACGCGCATACTCAGTGAAGACCAGTCGGTCAATTTGAAGCGCAAACCGCCTTCCGCTTTCAAATAGATGGGCGCAGTACCATCCACAGAACGTCCAACTTCACCGTTGATGAAGGCTTCGATGGTTTTGCTGTACAGATAACGATTGTAGGCCCATTTCAGACCGGCTGAGTAGAAGTTATCCGCTTTGCCTTCTGCTTCATTCTGATAGGTAAAGGTCTGACTGTTAACCAGAGATGTCAGAGAGAACGCACCTAAATCATTATTCCAGAACTGGCAACCTGGACCAAGACCGAACGAGCGGTTGACCTTGATATTTTCGATCCAGTCGCGTTTGTAATAGTAACGCGATTGGACGAACCATCGCTTATCGAGAAATTTATCCAGTGCGTATTCGCCGGAAGCATTCTTGGTGCTGCGCACATCATTCTCAGTGGCTTTGTGGTATGTACCATCCACGTTATGACTCCAGGTGCCGTGGCGCATCCGGGTATCAAGGGTGACGTCGTAGTTTTCTGTCTCGGTAGAGCTCTTCTTGTGCGACATTCCAGCGTCGATATTGCTTTTCCAGGAGAAGTCAGTGACCAATGGTTTTGCAGTAACGATAGATTTGATATTGGTCAGCGCCAGCGTTTGTTCACCTTGACCTGCACCGGCAGGAGCGCTGACGACAGAACGGGTTTTACCCGCTTTCAGGCTCGGATACAGCACGCCTTTTTCATAGCGCTCGCCCTGAATTACCAACCCGTGCTCAGATTCGAAGGTTTTGACCTGATCCCAAGCAACAGAAACGGAGCCTGCATAATCCGTGGTGATAAACAGTTTTCCACCGTCAAGCAGCGTAATTTTCCCGGTAATTTTGTCCCCATTGTTGAGCCAGACCGTATCGGCGTAGCTTGCAGACGTGCCAGCCGTTGCCAGAGCAAAGGCCAAACCCAGGTATGATAGTGCGTGTTTAGTATGTGTCATTTTTTGGGAGATAATACAGTGGGATTCATTGATGAATAATACTGCTAATGGCGCTGGCTAAATAAAAGCAGTTAAACCGTTAATTTCGGCACTGCAAACAGTAACAGGAAATGTGATCTGACTCTACAATAAAATATCGATTCGTTAGAATCTTTATTGTTATAAAACATATAAACGATGATTAAGCGCTATAACCAGATGAAAATTACATTTCAATGGTGCTTAATGAGCACGCGAAATTAATAATAACCGGATGTCCCATCGTTAGATGGGGTGCCAGCGTTTTCATCACCGTACGATGACCATAGCCTGGAATGCACAGCAGTACGGCATCTGCGCCGCGTACCGCAGTGGCGATGTCGATGGTAACGGTTGGGCGACATTCCCCTTATGATACCAGTATAGTGTAGCCTGGAATAGGCGGTAGAAATGACTGACAGCGTATGTGTCTCCCTTGTCGCCTAGAGTACCGCCTGATGACTATGATGGCACAGCCAGGCTGCGCTTGGAAAACCCGATATTCCCTCTGCACCTAAGAGTACTACTTTCATTTGTGATTATCTTTCAATCATGCAAATGTTGGTATCACGCAAGTTGAATATCTCACCTTGCGTAATAATACACGAGGTAGTTATGTATTCAAACCCAGGTTTATTTCAGGCTGGATGTAGTTTGCGGCGAAAACGCCAATAAGGGGTAACAAAAATAAATAATATCAGCCAGCAGGATGATATTATTCATCTCTGACGCGCAGGGTACGCAGTAGTGGTTTTCTTTGCACAGTCGCGATATCCACGCTAACCTAGCTCTATTGGCCTGATTCGACTCACGTTGCCTGCGCATGATAACGTACCTGCAGGTTCAACGCTGTACGATTGAGGGGAATTACGCTTGTGACTGATTCTCCTCAGTGTGCTCAATGAACGTCAGCATGGTATCGCTGCACTCAAGAATATCCTGTTGGATGGCATGCTGTGCGGCGTCCGTCCTGTTGACATATGGCTGTCACGACCTCTCTATGGTGCTCAATCGTCATTTGATAGGAGAAAATAGGCATAGGCCTGGGCAATCAGCGGGCCGGTGCGCATCCACAGGCTGCCGATAAACTGGCTGGGCAGTAGCATGTCAACCATATTCGCCAGCATCAGATGAAATTCGCTGTTAAAACGTAGTGCCGCGCTTAAATCGTTATCATCAATCTCCTGATGATTTTGCATGATATTGGCGTCCAACTTGGTAAGTTTACTCGATCTCATTAGCGCGGCGGCGTGCAGAGCAGCACTGCCTTCCAACGACGCACCCAAGGGTGCGAATCTCAATAAACTGCGCGATGGTGAGTTGTGGTACGTGGATATCGAGCGGTGTTTCAGTATCAGCGCCTGTTTTGGCGAGTTTCAGGATGGCATCGCGCACCGGGATGACGCTGGTCCAGAGCTGAGCGGCCAGCTCGCGAATACGCAGCCGATCGCCCGGTTTTAGCCATCCCATAATCAGCGCTTCGTGCAGCATAGTGTATACAGTGTAACCCAGATAATTTTGGTTGATTTGCCCAATTGGATAATTCACGCATTTACCCTAAGTAACAGCACATTCCTGTCGCTTAAATTGGTATAGTACACAATATGATGCATAATCTTGCATCGACTTGCCGAAAAAGAAAACCGTTTTCCACGGCGAACGTGAAGATAAAAATGCATTGCTGCGCAATTTTGTTCTAATTTATTCTAAACCCAGCGAGAATGCGGAGTGACGATAGTGTGAATCTCCGGATACTGCTAACAGAAGTGCTAACAGCAGGGGTGCTCTATGAGCAAAGCAACACCACGTGAACAAGTGCAAAGTACCATCGATTGGAAGCCTTTGGCGGCTTGGAAATGTTGCAGGCGCGCTATTATCGCCAGCGATTTTTCCCGCCATGTGCATGACACTTTTCGTGTTGGTCTGATTGAAGAAAAGGCGCTCAGCGTTTTTATCGCACTGGCGCGGTGGACACGTTGCGCCACATGGAGACGTCGTTTTGGTCAATGCGGTGCGGTGATGTGCATACCGGGTGCTTGGCTCGTGAAAACGGCTGGGCCTATCGCGCCATTTACCACATCCGGATCTGTTTCGCACTATTTCCCACGATCTCCACCGTTCCGAAGGGACGGTGCCGTGTGGTTCCCTGACACGGTGCTGCACGATCCTGGGTTGGCGCAGCAGTTAAAGATGGCGTTTCGCTTATTGGCTCAGCCGGGCAATACGTTGTTAAAAGAGATATTGCTGTTTTCATCACTGAGTTGGTTGATGTTGCGTTATAGCAAAATACGCCGCACGCTGAACCCGTTGCCATTCTTCCGAACAGTGGCGTATTACAGACAAAAATGCTGCTGGATGATACGACAGAGTAATAATGGTCCCTTAGCACGTTGGTTGGGCGGCGATGGCAGAACTGAGCCCGTGGCACTATATTTATGCCAATTTAAGATGCTGGTGGCATTCTACCACACGCGTATCAGGTACAGGCTGGGTTGCCGCTCTGACAATCCATTGGATTGTCTGGCGTTAATGTTTGCAGGTGCAGCACAGTTGATCATGTTTGGATTAGTGATGAGCGGCGCCAATATCGTTACGATTCCGACCACCGTTTTCTTCATCACCACCCAACATATTATCTACGCGCTGACTTTTGCCGATTGGCTTCTTGCTCACGGATGAATTGTTTGCGCTGAGCGGAGGCAAGTCGGCACAGCAGTCGCGCTCTGTCAGCTATTTGATTGCTGCGGTCGGTTTTTATGTCTGCTGGGTGATCTTCATCAGCCTTGCCGATATCTTCATGGCTACACGGATACCTGAACACATTGTTGGCAAACTGTATACACAGCGTATTGAGCGTAAAAATCTGCACGCTGTGCAACCGATTGAAACGCCTCAATCGTAATCCGAAATGCACGATAGGCTTATCGGTACTTACATCAAAC
>JBPETC010000072.1:0-10315 GCA_051710325.1 Symbiopectobacterium sp. | reverse complement strand
AACTGTGTTTTTTTTACAGAGACTGTCTGTTCACAAAACGGACATCTTACATCAACTGTAGCCACTGTATCTCCACATCCAAAACAGGAGGGTTTATACTGTGATTAATTTATTGGATGATTTGATCTATCAGTTGATCGACTAAGCAGGATAACCCTGTACGCACCGCGCACAGGGTTAAATGCATCAAACGAACGGGTGGCTACCAAGCTTGCCACCAACGTAGAAGCAGACGCTCAGCGGAGTCACTCGCAGTTCCCCATGATTCTATCCAGCAGGCGCTTGCGACGCGTATAGCGCACACTCAATACTTCATGCGTGGTTATTCTTTAATCAGTAAATCGTTGCTGGTGCCAATCGCAACGACCAACCCTAACGTTTGCGCCTTCGTGCTAAACCAATGCTCGCCGGTGGCTGCCTTATCGATATCTAGCGTGTGTCGCATATCTTTGATAAGCTGCTTAAACAGACCGTGAGTCACGTTTAGCTTTTCACGGAATTTTTCACGACCCTCTTCCACATTCTCACCAAATAACGAAACAACGTCAGAGTGCGCTTATATTCACCGGCGGTATGCAGTTCAACATCATTATTATTTTTCAGTAACCGATTGAAGTTGGGGATCTGAGCCACCACCCAATGGAACCGATGATGGCAAACGGAGCCGCGATAACGCGATCGGCTACACACGCCATCATGTATCCACCGCTGGCAGCAACCTTGTCCACCGCAATGGTCAACCGAATGCCACCATCGCGCAGGCGTTGCAACTGAGAAGCGGCCAACCCATAACCGTGCACTATACCGCCGTGGCTTTTCAGACGTAACAACACTTCATCCTGCGGCGTAGCGACCCGCCAGCGCCAGCACTGCTGAGACTTCTTCACGCAGCGCAGAGACTTCACCTGCGTCCATGCTGCCGTTAAAATCCAATACGTAAAGACGTGGTTTCACCACTTTCTCATCGCCGCGTTTGGCGCACAGTTTCTCTTCTTTAACAGCAGCTTTGTCCTATTTTTCTTCCGCTTCGCGACTAGTTTGCGTTCCGCATCACTCATCCAGGTATTGCGCATTTCATTTTGCATTTCGCGATACTGTTCGCCAAGATTCATCACATGCAGCTCCCCTCTGCGCGGACGTTTTCGCTGCGTGATACCAAAGGTCAACACGACCAGTGCGCTAATGGCCAGCACTATCATGACTACTTTTGCTAGAAATAAGCCGTACTGAGAAAGCAATTCCACAAATACTGTCCCTCGTTTACTGAGTCATATCATGATGCCGCCGATATTTACCTGTGCAGTTGTCTGCGATACACCACACCATCATACCGCTTGTCTTGTGCTACTATACAGTTTTCATCAAACCTGCGCGAGAGCAAAAAGACAGCTATAACGCATAGAGTGAAATATGGCGATGTTATTCATAGGTTTTTAACACCTATTGCTGCTTTACCGCAGTGACCTAAGAATGCTCCCGACACGCATTGAATTCATCGACACATTGAGGCGTAATTGCCTTTATGTCTTATGGTTTTGGCGTATAGAGGAAAGCACCGTGCACTACCAACCTATGAATGACCTTCTTAAACACCGCCTAATTCTGGTCACCGGTGCTGGCGATGGTATTGGGTGCGAAGCCGCGCTCACTTACGCACGCTACGGTGCACGGTTGATCCTGCTGGGCCGCACCGCGTATAAATTACAGAATGTGCAAACAGAAATCCTGCGTGAAACGGGGATATCATCGCTGGTTGTGCTCTGCGATTTATTAACAGTCACCGACGAGACGTGTGCTGCGCTGGCGACTGACCTGGGAAAACAGATACCACACCTTGACGGTGTACTGCATAACGCGGGGTTGCTTGGGGATATCGCACCGATTATCGAACAGGATCCTGTGACCTGGCATCAAGTCATGCAAGTTAACGTGAATGCCACCTTTATGCTGACGCAGGCGCTGTTGCCCCTGTTGTTAAAAGCCGCCAGCCCCTCTCTGGTCTTCACCAGTTCCAGTGTGGGTCGCGTGGGCCGCGCGGAATGGGGAGCCTATGCGGTTTCCAAATTCGCTACAGAAGGGCTTATGCAGGTCTTGGCTGACGAGTATCGTAACCAGCATTTGCGCGTTAACTGTATCAATCCAGGTGGGACGCGCACAGCAATGCGTGCCAGCGCGTTCCCGTATGAAGATCCCAAACGTCTTAAAACCCCAGCTGATATTATGCCGCTCTACCTTTATTTGATGGGCGATGACAGCAAACGCAAAACCGGCATGAGTTTCGACGCACAACCGGGAAGAAAACCAGGCTCAGCGGTATAAGGAACCCTGACAATGGATAACGATCGCCGCAAGCAGTGCCACAAAAAGTTCGCGCAGATAGTTAAGCTGTTCGAGCGGCATTTCCGTCCAGCCACTGCGCGGCAACCCTTTTGGTAATGGAATGTCCCCATAGCACATCAGGCGACTTACCTGCACGCCAACCGCTTCCCACAGACGACGCGCTTCTCGGTCACGCTCTTCTGTCAGCGTGACCTTATACCACTGGTTTAATCCTTTACCACCCCTGTACTTCATGGTGCAGAACGATGCAGGACCGTCATCAAGATGTACGTCTTTGATCAGCAGCTTGAGTTTATCCTCTCATCCACTTCACCAAGCACACGCACCGCATATTCGCGCTCCACTTCTTGACTAGGATGCATCAAGCGGTTTTCCAATTCGCCGTCGGTAGTGAACAGCAGTAGACCGGAAGTATTCACATCCAGACGCTCTACTGCCACCCAGCGCGAACCGCGCATTTTCGGCAAACGATCGAACACCGTCGGGCGACCATCGGAATCGCTACGTATGCAAATCTCACCTTCTGGTTTGTAATAAATCAGTACGCGGCAGATCGCTTTCAGTTTCTTTAACAGAAACTACGTGACCATCGATCAGTTTGGGAACAGCATCCGATTGCCCAATTTTCGCTGTGCCATTCGCTGTCGGAGCCTGAAAGCTGAACACAAGGCACATGGGCATTTTGATCACTTAAACAGTGAGATATCACCGGTGCCTTCACGAACCACAACCGGCGTGGATGGAGTCGATCAAATCAATCACCGTTGTGGCTTTTTGCCACAGAAATCCACCGTGGATAATCCAAATCTACCCGTTTGCCCAAATGATCCTGAATATCCTCCGGATCGGATTCCGCAAAATCATTTTACCCGGCAACATCAATGTAGTTGACATCAGCGGCTCATCCAGCGCTTCCAACAGCGCCAGCGCAATCTCGTTAGAATGTACACGCAGGCCGATGGTTTTGCGCTTTTCACTCATCAATCGACGCGGCACCTCTTTGGTGGCTTTTAAAATAAAGGTGTAGTTACCGGGCGTATTGTTTTTGATCAAGCGATTTAATCAAGCGAAATGCTGCATTATCCACATAGGCATAGGTGGATATTTCGGGAAGATCGAGACACACGATGGTGAAGTTGTGGTTGCTGTCCAGATGACGAATTTGGCAAATGCGCTCCATCGCATTTTTCTCCCCCAGAATACATCCCAATACGTAATCGGAATCGGTTGGATAGACCAGCACGCCACCTTTACGCAACACATCAACAGATTGATTGATCAGCCGCCTCATGACACATCCTTAAACATCGAATTTAGCGCAACGTTTCGCATCCGTCGTGTGGTGTAATGCGCGTGCGCTCAACGGTAGTGGTGCTGCCACCAAGGGATGTTGCCATACAGGCGTTACACCGCCTGGCAACCAGAGCTTGCGCTCCAACTCTATCCAGAGCGCAGGGACGGTGAAAATCAAAGCCCTGCGAGGCATAGAGCTGAAAATCCTGCGCGTAACGTGCCAGTTGAGTTCGTTCGTCCGGCGCTTGTTTCGCTTGTTGGCGCTGGGCTACCACCTTCATCGCATCCCCCGTCGCTGCCAAAAAATTGGCCAGCGCCGCGCTTTGAGCCATTTGGGAGATAAACCATAGCACCCAGGATGCGCCAGTACCGCTACACCGTCCGAATGATGGATAACATCAACGGATTCTGCTATTGTACACCACTGCGGTGAGACATATCCTATTTTCCCTTTTGCCAAATAGGATTTGAACACCTGCCCCACATTTCTGCCATTTCCCTGTTCCACAAGAAACGGGAAAAATGACCACGGCTGATTTCGCCCTCTCCGGAAAGACGCTGTCCCACTTCCAGTGCGCTCGGAATACGCGCCTTCTCCAGCCTCTCACTGATTGCCTGCGCACGCTGCCAGCGGCGCGCCTTCTGCTATTCAAGCAGTTGCATCAGGGCGACGTGTTGGGAATCAATACCTAAACCGACAATATGAATCTCATGATTTTCTTACAGGGTGGAGATCTCAACCACAGGCACCAGCCGTAACGGTAGACTCAATGCGGCTATCGCCTGCTGCGCGGCATCTAGTCCCGCCACGGTATCGTGATCGGTAATCGCCAGAACACCAAATCCGAAGCGATAGTGTGGCTATGCAAATCAGACAGCTGTCTGGAAGACAGAGCAACGGAAAGTTCTGACACACAGGTACCTATGATTGTTAATGTTGCTCAGGGGATCTGAGACGCGGGACATCATACCATTAAACCACCGCGGGGAACCACACGACTGCGATACGGTACCGATACGATAAAATAAAATGCGTTAACCCGTTGACAATGCGCTAATGCACCAGTTAGCTAGTATAAAAGTTCAACAATATAGATGGAAATGTGATAATGGCAACGCACCTTCTCGCAGTGGTAAATAGCAGCCTATGTGGCAGCTTCAAAACCAGTTTTGCGAGCTCTTATGCCTACGCTAACGGCTTTCTGGTTGTGGCAGCTCGCTTGATGTCAGAATACAATCTGTCATTGCGATGCGACGTCTTATTCTGGGCGAAAATAAAGTGTGCGTCATAACGCGGGCGATAGATGACGTTGCGGCGTATAACGCTGTTTCAGTGTACGGTGGCTTGATTTTTATCCTTTCTTCACTGCGTTATATGACACCGGAATTCGCACCGACGGTAATGTCCAGTGTACCGTTCCGTTGCATTACGTTAGCGTGTTTCGTAACGCTCCCGCCGCTAATATTGCGCAAACGGCGCGACAACTGGTGTTGTTCGCCGTGCGCAACTACACGGTAACAAAAACCAGACCACCATTGATAACCTGCGCGCGTTGCTGCCCGCCACCTGTCAGATCTGGAAAGCGCTCAGCGTTGAGAAAAATTTGCCAAAACGCGATTGGAGGGGCGTAATAGCGCTAAAACCGCGTAGTTCGGTTGTACCGGGCTGGACGATAACTGGCGATAAGCGTTGTTTAATCTGTTTCAGCGTGCTGGAAAAGACTTCTGTATGCGCGGGATCGTCGATTTAAGCGATCTGCTTTTCCATATTGATGATTACTTTTCCGGCATCAGCCTGACCGATGGCTTTTAGCAGGAGCGTAATCATTGCTTTTAAGCAGGTTACTTCATCTGCTAGTGTTTCAACGGATTTGCAAGTAGAAAAATCTACGTTGCTCATGAGCTCTTCTTAACAAGCACAATATTATGGAACGCTTTATTCTGCGCTAAGCATGATGACTCATTCTCGCAGTGGACATTGGGATGTGCGTGAGTGTAACTCAGTGCGTTACGTGGTAGTTCTGGATTGATTACGCCAGGGAAGTAATGATGCTTTTCTGTGTTCGTAACGCAACTAACTAACAAGGCTCGCATTATATATTGTGAATGTTGCGAGTGATACATTTCATTTCAATTGTATCTGTCATCTTATTGACATTTAGATGAGCATAAGGAATGAGTGCGTGATGAAAAGAAAATGTAAAGGCTGTTTAAATTAACACATGTGCGATTTTTTATTGCGGTGTATAGCAAGCAAGAGTCCAATACCAAGCTAATGAACACGGCGTGCTCAATCCACTAAATAACGAATAAAATAAATCTATTACCACGTTAACATCAAAATTATGTGGCATGGCTGTGACTGATGTGTATCATGATATTTAGGTATTTGGTACTCTGATTCAGTGACACTGGGTTATTGTTGCTATATACGTCGATATACCCGTTATATTTCACGTTGCACACGCGGTCGCAACGTTTGCTGACTCCAGTCACTGACTTTAGAAAAGTATCAGAATTAAGGAACTTTGTTTCTGACGTTCATCTTTTTTCGGCTAAGTGCATAGGCTATTCGAACGTGTAACAAACGTTTTTCTCGTTTGTCGCTGTCCTGCAACATGAATTATTTAGTGTGTAAGTATGAAATGTCGCTGTTTTATAATTTTCTCAAAAAATTGTCGCTTCCATCTTCGGTTGCGCGGTGTTCAGCATTACACCACCAAAGGGTTAAAGGTGGTTGGCGAGGCGCACTTGTGGTGAAGATGCGGTTAAGTGGTGCCATCAGCATCCCGTCGATATCGTCTTGATGGACATAAGCATGCCTGGGATCGGTGGCTGGAAGCCACGCGCAAGATAGCGCGTTTTGCGCCTGCAATTAAAATTATCATGCTAACCATTTACACCTAGAATCCATTACCTACTAAAGTCATGCAGGCGGGTGCTGCGGATTACCTCAGCAATGGGGCTGCGCTTCAGGAAGTGATTTGGCCATTCGCGTGGTGCATGCGGGCAGTCGTTATATTGCTTCTGATATTGCACAACGTATGGCATTGAACTAATTTAGCTCCGCACAGAAAAACCCAGCTGTGCATGTTTTTCTGAACATGAATTACAAATTATGATGATAATCACTCAGGGGCAAAAGGTCACGGAAATTTCCGAACGGTTAAGTCTGAGTCTGAAAACTGTAAACAGTTACCGTTACCGCATGTTTAGCAAACTAAATGTGAGTGGTGATATTGAGTTGACACATTTGGCTTATCCGTCACGGGGATTGTTTAACGCGGAGACCGTCATAGGTAGTGAGCGAAGATTAAGCAGTGAGTGAACATTTCAACTCTCTCTCGTTTTTAAAAACTGTCACCAGCTAGCCTGGTGTATACCGTATGTACGATGAGAACAACACGGTCATCTATATCGGGAAAGCAAAATCGGGAAAGCAAAAGATCTAAAAAAGCGCCTCGCAAGTTATTTTCGCAGCAACGTTGCTAGCCGTAAGACGGAAGCGCTGGTGAAGGCTATTCATCAAATTAATGTCACCATCACCCATACAGAAACCGAAGCGCTGCTGCTTGAACACAACTACATCAAGCTATATCAGTCGCGCTATAACGTATTGCTGCGTGATGATAAATCGTACCCCGATAATCTTTATCAGTGGTGATACTACTACCCCACGATTAGCCATCCATCTCGGTGCCAAGCACGCCAAAGGGGAATATTTTGACCTCTTTCTAAACGGAAATGCCGTGCGTGAAACCCTGGTATTGCTGCAAAAGCTTTTTCCTATTTGCCAGTGCGAAAATAGTGTATATCAAAACCGTTCGCGACCATGTCTTCAGTATCAAATTGGGCACCGCCTTGGCCCCTGTGTCGCGGGATTGGTCAATGAAAAGGCTACCATCAGCAGGTAGAATACGTGCGGCTTTTCTCTCAGGCAAAGATCAGCAGGTACTTAATCAACTGGTTGCGCGTATGGAAGAGGCCAGCCGTCAGTTGGATTGGCACGTATACGCGATCAGATTCAGGCGGTGCGTTAGCATCACCGAAAAACAATTTGTTTCGGATGATGGCGAAGATCTGTATGTGATTGGTGTTTCCTTTGATGCTAGTATGACCTGTGTGTGCATGTGCTCTTTATTCGTTAAGGCAAAGTTCTTGGCAACCGTAGTTATCTCCCAAAAGTACCGGCCGGAACGGAGCTGGCGGAAGTTGTACATACATTTGTCGGGCAGTTCTATCTGCAAGGCAGCTTGTCGCGCACCCTGCCGAGTGAAATCTTGTTGGATTTTGCGTTGCCAGAGAAAGAGATATTAGCAGAATCACTGTCTGAGATCGCGGGGCGACGTATTCATTTCCGAACAAAACCGTGCAGCGATCGCGCTCGCTATTTAAAACTGGCGCACATCAATTCGACCACGGCATTGGTAACCAAGCTCTCACAGCAATCCATTATCCAACAGCGTTTAAAAGCGTTGGCTGAGGTGTTTCATATGGAAAACATTGCGCGTATGGAGTGTTTTGATATCAGCCATACCATGGGGGGAGCAGACAGTGACGTCCTGCGTGGTGTTTGATGCTAATGGGCCGCTGCGTTCGGAGTATCGTTGTTACAACATCAGTGGCATCACTCCGGGGGATGACTATGCAGCCATGAACCAGGTTCTGAAACGTCGCTATGGTAAAGCGTTGGAAGAGAGCAAAATTCCTAACGTGATTGTTATCGATGGCGGAAAGGGCCAATTGGGGAAGGTGCTTGCGGTATTTGATGAGATGGATGTGCCTTGGGATAAAAGCAAACCGCTGCTGCATATTCGCGATGATTCACACGATCACGCTATTGCTGGGCACCGAAAGAAACGGGAAAAAATAAAAAACACCAGTTCTCTGGAACTGATTGAAGGGGTTCGGCCAAAACGTCGGCAAATGCTGTTGAAATACCTGGGTGGAATGCAGCTACTGTTAAATACCAGCATTGATGACATTGCGAATGTGCCAGGAATTTCATATGCATTGGCAGAAAAAATCTTTCATACGTTGAAACAATAGGGACAATGTAGCAACATATCTACCAACCGATACCAGCCAAAGTAGCCAATCTCTATGCAATTGAATATACCAACATTGCTAACCCTGTTTCGCGTTGTCCTTATTCCATTCTTTGTGCTGGCATTTTATCTCCCTTTTAATTGGACACCGCTTCTGTGCGCCTTTATTTTTGTGGTCGCGGCGGTTACTGACTGGTTTGATGGTTTTCTGGCGCGCCGTTTGAAGCAAACCACGCGCTTTGGTGCCTTTCTCGATCCGGTGGCTGACAAGGTGATGGTTGCTGTGGCATTGGTACTGGTGGCCGAGCATTACCATGCGTGGTGGATAACCTTGCCAGCCGCCACGATGATTGCGCGAGAAATCATTATTTCCGCTCTGCGCGAATGGATGGCTGAGATTGGCAAACGCAGTTACGTTGCGGTGTCTTTGGTAGGAAAGGTGAAAACAACGGCGCAAATGCTGGCACTAGTCGGTCTACTCTGGCGCCCTGAGCGTATGGTTGAAGGCGCTGGCATTATCGCGCTCTACATTGCTGCCGTGTTGACCTTTTGGTCCATGTTCCAGTATTTGAGTGCCGCGTGGCGTGATTTGCAGGATTCCTGATCTCTACATCGTAAAAACAGTAATTGATGAGCGTTAAGGGATAATTTTATTGACTGGTCAGTGGTAGGTCAGTAAAATGCTCTCCATATACGAGTTATGATAGCCAGCGCTAACCGAACAGCAATGTATATTGATCTTATATGGTTTTACGATGTCCAGTATTTATAGCATGATGCGGGAATAGCTCAGTTGGTAGAGCATGACCTTGCCAAGGTCGGGGTCGCGAGTTCAAGTCTCGTTTCCCGCTCCAACATTTAAAGAACCGAAAGGTTCTTTTTTGTTTTTGCCTTATCATTGCGTCCTTTATTCCATTATTCTTGCACATATCTTTTGGGGAATCCTCCTAAAAGTTCGCCTTCTGCATCGGAAAAAATTCCGATCGTTGTCATCCTTGTTAGCTATACCCCTTATTCTAGCCATCGTGTTTTCGAAGGTCTTTTTTATAAAACAGCAAAAGGAATTGACATGATGGATAAGAACTAGCGGTTCCCTCCTGCGGCACATCTGCCGGTAAACAAACCAATAGCGAGGATGCTAGGGTATCGAGAGCGGCGTGACTTTATTAAAATCGGATTGGTAGCTACTGCCGCTATGGTGTTACCCAATTTTGCCATCGGCGCTATTGCTGTTGACGCAACTTAGCCAACCTCGGATAAAAACGTGCTTATCATCAATGTACATCAGACTTATTCTGGCCTCAGCGAAGGAGCGTTGAATAAAGGGATGCCACATCCAGCAAACTTATATTGAAAAGGGCTATAATATTAATGAAGAGGTCCAAATACACCTTTGGACAAGATATTATTACCACTCAGTTATCAGTGTTTTGGTTTGGTACTATCTGAATATACAAGAAATATGTTGATGAGATCTTCAAGGCAGGCATGAATCAGCAAAGTTTTTGATCATTCATTCAATAACCTAATACATCATCAAACGTAATACTCACGTTTGATGTAAGTACCGATAAGCCTATCGTGCATTTCGGATTACGATTGAGGCGTTTCAATCGGTTGCACAGCGTGCAGAT
>JBPETC010000071.1:0-10507 GCA_051710325.1 Symbiopectobacterium sp. | reverse complement strand
GCGTCTTTACACTGATGAGAAAGGGAGTGATTATGCACGAAAATTGCTAGGACATAAGTCCTCAGAGAGGACCGATATTCGATTGATTCCTGGTAACTATACGAATCTAAATGCCGGGATTTTTATCCCGCTATCCGCTTCATAGCCGAAGGTTCACTGGCAAAGCCTTCTTAAAATGGGTACGACCTGCCATCGGCGTAATACGATAACACTGCGCCAGGCCAGCAAGCGTCCCACGCAACTTCTTGATTTTCTATTCAATCAGCTCAAAAGCATCACGGATTTTCAAAACCATAGCGGTGTCCATAATGTCCTGAGTGGTTGCCCAAGTGAATAAACCACAGTACTCACTCACTTTCCTGTTTGGAGATTTGATGCACCAGCGGTAAAATCGGGTAGTCGACAATTTCGGTTTCATGACGCAGTAGATCAAAATCCAGCGTATTGGCATTGCAGTGCTGGACAATCTCTTGCGCCGCCGCCTTATGGATGACGCCACCGCGCGCCTGCGCTTTAGCAAGCGCTATCTCAACAATGACATATTTTTTAATCAGCTCGTGGTCATCAAAAAACGGCGCGCATTGCTGGCGTGCCAAATGCATCACGAAATAGTACGTAATCAAGCACATGCGAAGACATACTCTCATCCTGAAATGAGAGTAAGAGTGATAAACTGTGCCTGTCATGCCGTAATGGAGTTACCAGTAAGCCAATACTGTTAAGAGACATGACAGGCGCATCGGCTACTCACCTATCTTGTACTATTGTTTACGTATAAGCGCAGTTAAATGTACGAACAAATTTAAATATACGGATATTGTGAATGTACAGAAAAGATATAATATACGAATATTAAAGAAAAAGCGTTTTATTTAGCGAAGCTTTATTATATTGATCAACTATGCGGGAAAACCTTTGCCTATGAAAGAATCGTTGTATCGGCGCATTGCGCGTGAACTTGCACAGCAAATCCTCTCCGAACAATACCCGGAGGGACTCCCTCCTGTTACCGACGGAAATGGCGCTGTGCGAGCACTATCAGGTTAGCCGATACATCAGCGAGAAGCACTACACGACCTGACCGAGCAAGGATTAATTACGCAACACGCAAGGAGTCAGGTAAATAAGTGGCTTACAAAGCGTAGCATAAAGGGCTAAACCACCTGCTGACTTGTCTGGAAGATCTATTTTTTCTAGCTAAAAGAATCTGCGCGTCATGAAAAAATTGATGAAGTGGTTGCTGACTATGACTTAGCATAGTCTATCGGCTGTGAGCCGGGATCTCGCTAGCTACACGTTTCCAGCATTCGGAAAGATAGCGAAAACAAAGACGCCCCATATGCTGGACGGACAGCTATGCCAGCGCTACCTTCACCAAAGTGCACTAATTAATGCGCAGCGATCCCTTTGCTGCTAATCCCATACCCATACTACGGCATTCAAAGTAAAAAGGTGCGGCAGACCATCTCTGCGGTCACTATGTCAGCGAAAATTGCCAAGGCGCTTGGCGTTGAGTCAGGATCGCCCGCACTGAAGATTTTACGCCGATATCTGGATCGCGATGGCAATACGTTTGAAAACACGATTTCGGTGTACCCCTGCCGATCGCTATGCGTGTTCTATCGTACTGACGCGGGCAAAAGGATGAGAGCTCCGCGTTCCTCATGAAACGGATATGAATCACTCGCACGTTTCAGATACATTTATAATTCAGCCGCTATATTACGATAGTATACAGTATGATTAAGGAGAAAGTTTTGGATAATCAAAACGATATACGATTGTGAAAGAATCGATCATGAAAGCAATTGTTCGTGTACGAATTGATCGTAAAAAACAGCATTATATCCCAGGCAAACAGTTATACCATAACGCGTGTAACTTGCCGGTAACTGCGGGCGACGCAATCAGCATTTCAATCACGTTTGCATCTCTGTTAAACATTTATCCATAGCGGCAGATATGGAAAGCCGTATAAACAGAAAGCATCAGAATGCATCTCTACGCTTAACACTTATGCACTCTTCCCTCCAGGCCATCAACGCCTTTATATCCAGTAATCACTTGCTTTCAGGCAAGCAATCAGGGCACTATAACACCCCAGCACCTTAACGTCAAGCGATAATACTGAATACACGCACGGTTTCTCTGGATATTCCTGCTATCCTGGCGTTCCGGCATTCTACATTCACGTTATCACTTCTCAGCGATTAAGGAGCCGAAATGGACGATCACCCCAGTCAACAATCTACAACGCGTCGCAAAGGATGAGACACGCTAACTCGTTTGCTTCTCCATCCTTTCTGCCACGTACAACAATTAATCCGTTTGCACATCATGTCCTTGAAGGACGGTTTCTCAACGTCTTTAAAAAGACATTCTAAAAGCGATGTGCCTAAAAATGAGTAACGGTTATGATTAAGATATTAGAAAACTTACCAGTTCGCCGTCAGCAGTCGGTAAAAAAAAGCTACCTTATTGCAGATGAAGCGACAAAAAACCTTGATAGCACACTGACCTCGCTTTCTACCAACCTGGACGGTTTGGTTGAGGCAGAGGCAAAAGAGCGCTTACTTGAAAACGGCCCCAACCAGGTGGCGCAAGAGAAAGCGCCTCCAGCGTTGACACAGCTCATTAGCGCTTTTAATAACCCCTTTATTTTTATTTTACTGGTATTGGCCGCCATCGGTATATTTACCGATTATTGGCTGCCATTGCAGCGCGGAGAAAAGATAGACTTAACGGGCACCATCATCATTCTGGTCATGGTAACGCTGAGCGGTCTGCTGCGTTTTTGGCAAGAATTTCGCACCAATCAGGCAGCAGAAGCGTTGAAATCTCTTGTACATACCACCGCCACCGTACTGCGCCGCACCCATCCCAATGCTGGCGCGGAATGCCATGAGATCCCGCTGCAAGCGTTAGTGCCTGGCGATATCATTTTACTTTCGGCAGGTGACATGGTGCCCGCAGATGTAAAACTGGTTGAATCGCGCGATCTATTTATCAGCCAGGCAGTTCTCACCGGTGAATCCCTTCCCGTAGAGAAATATGACACTTCAGCTCATGTGGCAGAGAAATCCTGTCAGACTCCTATCGATCAGGAAGTGGTATCTCTGCTGGAAATGGGAAATATCTGCCTGATGGGCACCAATGTCTCCAGCGGCATCGCCAAAGCCGTTGTCGTGGCTACCGGTAATCAGACCTACTTCGGCTCGTTAGCTAAATCCATCATAGGTACCCGTGCGCAAACGTCGTTCGATCGCGGTGTCAACAGCGTAAGCCGTTTGTTGATCCGCTTTATGTTGGTGATGGTACCTGTGGTATTGCTAATTAACGGTTTTACCAAAGGTGATTGGGCCGAAGCAGCACTTTTCGCGTTGGCCGTCGCGGTTGGTCTGACGCCAGAAATGTTGCCAATGATTGTCACTGCCAACCTGGCGAAAGGGGCAATCAGAATGTCGCGCAGCAAAGTAGTCGTCAAGCATATGAACGCCATCCAAAACTTTGGTGCCATGGATGTGCTCTGCACCGACAAAACCGGGACATTGACGCAGGATCGCATCATTCTCGAACACCATCTGTGCGTCAACGGTAAAGAGAGCGAGCAGGTGCTGAGACTGGCCTGGTTGAACAGCTTCCATCAAAGCGGGATGAAAAACCTGATGGACAAGGCCATCATCCGCTTCGGCAAGGAAAAGCCGAACATTGCGGCGCTGACCCAACATGACAAAATCGATGAGTTGCCCTTTGATTTTATTCGCCGACGCCTGTCCATTTTACTCAACAGCGGAAACCAGCAGTACCAGTTGATCTGTAAGGGCGCGGTAGAAGAGATGCTCGCCATTGCGACTCATATCAACGATAACAGTGAAAAGTATCCGCTGGATGATGCCCGTCGTAGCGCGCTGCTTGCACTGGCCAAGCGTTATAACCAGCAGGGTTTCCGTGTATTGATGATAGGAACGCGTGAATTTGGTGCCAGCGATTACCACTTCCCACTCACCGAAGCCGATGAGCGAGATATGGTAATCCATGGCCTATTGACCTTCCTCGATCCTCCGAAACTCTCATCCGCTTGCGCGATCACTGCGCTGCAAGAAAACGGTGTGCAGGTCAAAGTGCTCACTGGTGACAACCCGGTGGTATCCAGCAAAGTGGGCAAAGATGTTGGGCTTGATGCAGACCAGCCATTGCTTGGTGCGGATATCGATAAAATGGATGATGCCACGCTAGAGCGCGAAGTGGAGCAACGTACACTGTTTGCCAAGTTGACGCCGATGCAAAAATCGCGCGTACTAAAAATGTTGCAACGAAACGGTCATACTGTCGGCTTTTTGGGGGATGGTATCAACGATGCTCCGGCACTACGTGATGCTGATATCGGTATTTCAGTGGATACTGCAGTGGATATCGCCAAAGAGTCAGCAGAAATTATTCTGCTGGAAAAAGACCTGATGGTACTGGAACAAGGAGTGATCACCGGACGTGAGACATTCGGCAATATCATCAAATACCTGAACATGACCGCCAGTTCCAACTTCGGTAACGTGTTTTCCGTGTTTGTTGCCAGTGCCTTTATTCCCTTTTTACCGATGCTGGCCATTCATCTGCTGTTGCAAAACCTAATGTACGATATCTCCCAGCTTAGCCTGCCGTGGGATAAAATGGATGAGTCGTTCTTACAACGCCCGCGAAAATGGGATGCAAATAACATTGGTCGCTTTATGATATGGATTGGACCAACCTCTTCGTTGTTCGACATTACGACCTTTGCCGTGATGTGGTATGTATTCGCCGCCAACAGCGTCGAGCATCAGGCATTATTTCAGTCAGGCTGGTTTATTGAAGGGCTGTTGTCGCAAACACTGGTAGTGCATATGTTGCGCACACAGAAAATTCCCTTTATTCAAAGCACCGCAGCGCTGCCGGTGATGCTGACCACCACATTGATCATGGCGATTGGGATCTATATTCCGTTCTCACCGCTGGGGGCGTATATTGGTTTAATACCGCTGCCGTGGGAATATTTCCTCTGGCTGGTCGGCACATTGCTGAGCTACTGCCTGCTCACTCAGGTGATGAAACGCATCTATATCCGACGTTTCAGTCAGTGGTTCTAAGCTGAACAAGACGGTCACTCATGCAACATTGCGCGTCTTTTGCCTTATGGCATGACTCATCTTAATCGTAGAGGTTTTCTTTATCATCGTGCGCTGGCGTTCGGCTGGCATACAGTCGTTTGATAGAGGCATTAAGCGCCATCGTGCCATGTAGCAAAATATTGCTGGCAGGGGCGCAGTGGTGATGCTAGATGCTGCTGCAATAACCTGATCGCCTCTTCGCCCAATTCATTACGCGGCACATGCAGCGATGTCGAGAAATATCATGAAACTTCAATATGTTAAAACTATAAACGCTCATAATGTAGATATCCTGCGGTACACGCATCCTCATCCCCACATGTTGCAGTGCATTCATTGACCCTAAATGCCATAAAATCGCCGCTGGCCAAAATAGCGTTTGATCGTTCGGGCACTGTGCGAGAAATTCCGTCAATGCGCGTTTCACTTTCCGCAGCGCTAAAACCGTTTGCCAGCAGCAGATGACGTGCCTCGTCAAAAGAAAAATTATTGACGTTAAGCGCTTCACGGATCCCTTGTAAATGCCACTCCATGGTATATAGCACCGCAAGCAGAGCAGATTGCGAATAGTATGGTGCCCTTGCTCAATCAAATAGTACATCGGCACTTCACCAATCAAGTGGTGATCCGGCAAGATGCTAGGTAAATGAATCTTCCTGTCATAGCTGTTAATCAGGATACAGGGTTTATCCAAATCCGCTGCCAGAGCGTGAATATAGGGATCATCTATCCCAATTAGCAGGGCTGCTTCCGTAAGGGGATCGTTCATTTTTTTCCAGAAAAGGACTGTATCACAGTTGTTTTCTTCCAGGACACAGTACTGTGTTTTTTACAGAGACTGTTTGTTCACAAAACGGACATCTTACATCAACTGTAGCCACTGTATCTCCACATCCAAAACAGGAGGGTTTATACTGTGATTAATTTATTGAATGATTGATTAAAATTTCCTGCTACAATTGGCTATCATCGCGGAATAATCACTATCGTCGATGACGCCGTTTAGCATTTAGAGCAGTTCTTCCGAAGCCTGAAGACCGATTACCTCATTCGAATCTCTTCTGGTGGTCTAAACCCGTTTCCGCTTGTTTGTTCCTAGATTCACTCTTGTTTGCCTGTGCCATAGTCTAACGTTATGGTAATCGGCTATATTCAAATTCTGGATAAGACAATGACGTGTGTCGCGCTGTGATGCTAGTGCCCGCGATGCCGCTCTCAGAATGAAAAGAGGAAATCCCATAAAAATGTTGTCAGGCGCCGAGATGGTGGTTCGATCGTTGATCGATCAGGTGTGAAATATGTGTTCGGATATCCGGTCTGGATAGTATTGGATATTTACGATGCGCGCTACACACCGTGTGCGGCATTGATCATATTCTGGTGCGCCACGAGCAGGGTGCAGTGCACATGGTCAATGGTTACGCGCGCGCCACCGGTGATATCGGCGTGGTGCTGGTCACCTCGGGTCCGGATGCCACCAATGTGATTACCGGTATTGCTACCGCCTACATAGACTCCAATCCCGATGATGGTGTTGTCTGGGCAGGTAGCCACCTCGCTTATCGGTTACGACGCGTTTCAGGAATACGACATGGTCGGCATTTCTCGTCCGGTGGTTGAAAAGCACAGTTTCTTAGTCAAACAGGCTGAAGATGTGTCAACGGTGCTAAAAAAGGCATTCTATCTAGCATCAAGCGGGCGTCACGGCCCGGTAGTCGTAGATTTGCCGAAAGATGTAATGAATCCGGTCAACAAACTGCCGTATCTCTATCCTGATGCGGTCACCATGCGCTCCTACAACCCAACGATTCAAAAGGGAATAAAAGGGGCAAATTCGTCGTGCGCTGCAAACCTTGTTAAGCGCCCAATCACTGATCATTTACGCGGGTGGCGGAGTTATCAATGCGGAGTGCCATGAAGAACTGCTCCAACTGGCAGCACGTCTGAACCTGACGGTCACCAACTCTTTAATGGGATTGGGTTGGTTTTCCAGGGACGCACCGTCAGTGTCTGGGCATGCTTAGTATACACGGCACTTACGAAGCCAACATGGCGATGCACAATGCCGATGTGATCTTCGGCATCAGCGTGCGTTTTGACGATCGCACCACTAATAATCTGGCGAAGTACTGTCCGTATGCCACAGTGTTGCGTATCGATATAGATCCGGCCTCCATTTCGAAAACGATTAATGCGAATATTCCTATTGTTGGTGATGCGCGCCAGGTGCTGGCGCTGATGCTGGAGCTGCTGGATCAGGACGAAACGCAGCAGAATTTTGACGCGCTGCGCGACTGGTAGCTGCGCATTGAGCTGTGGCGTGCGCGTCAATGCCTGAAATATCCGTTAGACAGCGACAAGATAAAGCCGCAGGCGGTGATTGAAACCTTGCACCGTTTGACCGACGGTAAAGCCCATGTGGCATCGGACATGGGGCAGCACCAGATGTTCGCTGCGCTTTACTACCCATTCGATCTGCCGCGTCGCTGGATTAACTCCAGTGGCCTCGGTACCATGGGCTTCGGTCTGACGGCGACACTCGGTATCAAACTGGCATTGCCTGAAGAAACGGTGATTTTCGTGACGGGTGATGGCAGTATCCAGATCAACATCCAGGAGCTGTACACTGTGTTGCAGTATGATTTGCCAGTGGTGGTGATTAACCTCAGCAACCGTTTTCTCGGTATGGTGAAGCAGTGGCAGGATATGATCTACTCAGGAAGGCATTCCAACTCCTACATGGAGTCGTTGCCGGATTTTGTCAAACTGGTGGAAGCTTACGGACACGTTGGTATTGCCATCACGTCGCCGCAGGAATTGGAAAATAAGTTGAGCGAAGTGTTGGCGGTGAAGAGTCGTCTGGTGTTTATGATATCACCATCGACAGCAGTGAGTACGTTTATCCTATGCAGGTGCGCGGTGGCGGCATGGATGAAATGTGGTTAAGCAAAACGGAGAGGACCTGATCATGCGCCGGATTTTATCTTGTATTATTGGAAAACAAATCTGGGGCATTGTCGCGCATTGTTGACCTGTTTTCCCAAGCGTGGGTATAATATCGAAAGCCTGACGGGTGGCACCGACCGACGATCCAATACTGTTGCGTATGACCATCCAGACGGTGAGCAATACCAAGGTGGTTATCGAACAGATTGAGAAGCAACTGCACAAATTGATTGACGTGCTGCGCGTGAGTGAACTGGGTCAGGGTTCGCACGTTGAGCACGAAATCATGCTAGTGAAATTGCAGGCCACGGGTTATGGCCGAGAAGAAGAAGTGAAACGCGCGACGGAAATTTTCCGTGGCAGATTGTGGGATGTCACGGCAATACTCTACACAGTGCAACTGGCGGGCTCCAGTGACAAACTGGAGGCGTTTCTGAGCGCGATGCGTGACGTGGCAGAAATTGTCGAGGTCGCGCGTTCGGGTATTTTCAGCGTATCACGCGGCGATAATATTATGCGATAATTTTCCTTCCGATGATCTATGATAAAGAAGTTCACTGTGTCGGTGAGCTTTTTATTTTCTCTCTATAACGTTGAACAACAATAAAGCGGTTGCTGATTGCTAGCTTCTGAGGTTAGATCTATACAATATCCATACTTAAAATATAGACATCCTTATTTTTATTTCCAGCTTATTTAAAGAGGCTAACGTGAAACTGGATGAAATCGCGCGCCTTGCGGGCGTTTCACGCACTACTGCCAGCTACGTTATAAACGGCAAGGCCAAACAATACCGCGTCAGTGATAAAACGGTAGAAAAAGTGATGTCGGTGGTGCATGAGCATAATTATCATCCCAATGCGGTGGCTTCTGGATTACGCGCAGGGCGTACCCGTTCTATCGGGCTGGTTATTCCGGATCTGGAAAACACAAGCTATACCAAAATTGCCAATTATCTGGAGCATCAGGCGCGTCAGCGCGGTTATCAATTGCTGATTGCCTGCTCTGAAGATCAGCCAGATAACGAGATGCGCTGCATTGAGCAGCTGCTGCAACGCCAGGTTGATGCCATTTTATAGTGTCGACAGCGTTGCCTCCGGAGCATCCTTTCTATTAGCGTTGGGCTCTAGGGACAACTTGCCGATTATCGCGCTGGATCGCGCGTTGGATCGCGAACACTTCATAACCGTAGTGGGTGCTGATTGTGAGGATGCGGAAATGCTTGCACAGGAACTGCGCAAGATCCCAGCGGAGTCGGTGCTCTATCTCGGGGCGTTGCCGGAGCTTTCAGTGAGTTTCCTGCGCGAACAAGGTTTTTGTATGGCGTGGGAAGAAGATCCGCGTCAGGTGAATTTCCTTTATGCCAACAGCTACGAACGCTTAGCGGCGGCAACGGCGTTTGAAGAGTATTTGCAGCATCACTCGATGCCGCAGTCGCTATTCACCACCTCGTTTCCGCTGTTGCAAGGGGTAATGGATATTACTCTGAAGCATAGCGGACGGCTGCCAAACAATTTAGCGATTGCCACATTTGGTGACAACGAACTGCTCGATTTCCTCGAGTGCCCGGTGCTCTCCGTGGCGCAACGCCATCACGAAGTGGCTGAGCGGATGCTGGAGTTGGTGCTGGCAAGTCTTGATGAACCTAAGAAGCCGAAGCCCGGTTTGATGCGCATTCGTCGCAGTCTCTATCGGCGTGGTTCACTCAGTCGCCGTTAGTTTTGGATTTTTCCTAATAAAAAGCAATATAGCCGTAAGAGATATAAATAATAATATATATTAACATGTTGCTGGTTGCTGCTGCGACGATCTGATATGGTTGTCACCAATAAACTACAGGATGGCAATATACACCGGTGATTGAAAGCTGATATGTAGGCAAGTCTGCTGCCAGACTTTACCCAGCCTTCGTGCGTCATGAAGCGCTGAGACAGACGCAGGATGCGATCGTGGTACAGGCCATAGGTAGAGAGGCACAGGCAATAATAATATTAACGGAGATATACACCAGTTGCGAAGAGGGTGACTGCTAGGAGCTCATGTAAGATAGCAAGACTTCAATCAGCATACTAGTTATAAACAGTAAATTACCATAGAGACTGTGTTCGCTACCGCACTTACTACACGCAATCGGGATTTAAGGGAGAGTATGCAGAGAGACTCTGTTATATACCCGCTATACTTCATGTTACAGGTGCATTGGTTTTATTCACTCATCCCAGTCACTTACCTGAGTAAGTTCCTGTGGACTCGTCCGCTTGCCGCCTTCCTGCAACTCGAATTATTGATTAAATCATCCAATAAATTAATCACAGTATAAACCCTCCTGTTTTGGATGTGGAGATACAGTGGCTACAGTTGATGTAAGATGTCCGTTTTGTGAACAGACAGTCTCTGTAAAAAAAACACAGTTATGG
>JBPETC010000070.1:0-10540 GCA_051710325.1 Symbiopectobacterium sp. | reverse complement strand
ACTGTGTTTTTTTACAGAGACTGTCTGTTCACAAAACGGACATCTTACATCAACTGTAGCCACTGTATCTCCACATCCAAAACAGGAGGGTTTATACTGTGATTAATTTATTGGATGATTTGATCCACGACTTCCTAAGTAAAACACTCAGGATTTTCTCTTTTTATCCATAAAAAGGTACTCGTACTCAGAGCGTTTGAATGCCTTTGCATTGGGTGGAATGTTTTTCCTGGTTCTGTACTGAAATCTATCAATGGGAAAAACTAGGTAACCAATAATTATTTTTACGTAGGATTTCTTCAATGAAGTCTTTCCAGTGACGCACTTCTACTTCTATCATTATATAACCCCTAGTGATTAACTGTGGCCAGTATACGCTCATTTTTTAACCAGAGAAACGTTATTCCTGTCGAATAAAAAAGCGAATAAGATTCCATTCTGAGCAGATTGCATCGGTGTGGATCTCCTCGCCATTTTTCGGCATGCTAACATATTCACATGCCGCTTTAATGGCCTCCCGATAAGAAAGGACTGTTATCACCATGATACTGATAATGTATGGTATCAAAAACTGTGATATCATCAAAAAACACAAAGCTACCTGGAAGCACATCAGATTGCCTATCAGTTTCATGATTACCGTGTCAATGGGTTGGAGCATGCGCAGCTAACCGCCTTTATCCGTCTTATCGGTGATTAGCAATCGTTGCTCAATACACGCGGGACTACCTGGAGTCACTTAAGCGACGCCGAGCGCACCATTGCCGCCGATGCTGAAAGCGTCTGCTCCCTGCTGGAGGCTCATCCAGCTTTGATCAAGCGCCCGCTAATGGTGAGCGGGCGGGGAGCGTGCCTTGTTAGGCTTCAATGCCGAAGGTTACCACATCTTTACCGCGGAGAATAAGTGAGATGTCCTGCCCCATTTTAGAACTTGCACAACAATTGATTAAACGCCCATCGCTCAGTCCGCGCGATGAAGGGTGTCAGGCACTGCTAATTGAACGTCTGAAAGAGGTGGGCTTTTCCGTTGAAAAAATGAATTTTGGCGACACCGAGAATTTCTGGGCATGGCGCGGTGAAGGAAAAACGCTGGCGTTTGCCGGGCATACCGATGTGGTTCCGAGCGGTGATGCCAGCCGCTGGCAGCACCCACCGTTTGAACCTACCCTGCATGATGGCTTTTTGTATGGGCGCGGCGCAGCAGATATGAAAGGGTCAGTTGCGGCTATGATAGTAGCCACTGAGCGGTTCGTACAGACCAATCCCCATCATCAGGGCCGCCTGGCGTTTCTGATCACCTCAGATGAAGAAGCCAGCGCAGTGAATGGCACGGTGAAAGTGATTAAGGTGTTAATGGCACGTAATGAGCGCCTGGATTACTGCCTGGTGGGCGAACCCTCCAGCGCCGCCAAACTGGGCGACGTAGTGAAAAACGGGCGTCGTGGCTCTATCACCGCCAATATGACGATACACGGGGTACAAGGCCACGTGGCCTATCCGCATCTGGCCGACAACCCGGTACATCGCGCGATGGCAGCTCTGAATGAATTGGTGGGCACCGAATGGGATCAGGGTAATGCCTTTTTTCCTCCCACCAGCATGCAAATTGCCAATATCAATGCGGGCACTGGCAGCAATAACGTGATTCCCGGTGAGCTGCTTGTGCAATTTAATTTCCGCTTCAGCACCGAGTTGACGGACGACGTGATCAAAGCTCGCGTCGCCGCTCTACTGAATCGCCATCAGCTTAACTACACGCTGAACTGGAATCTCTCCTGTCAACCATTTTTAACACCTCCTGGAGATCTGGTTGATGCCGTAGTGACCGCCGTTGAGCATTACAGCGAAATCACTCCTGAGTTGCTGACCAATGGCGGTACGTCGGATGGGCGCTTTATCGCACAGATGGGTGCCCAGGTGGTAGAACTTGGCCCGGTAAACGCCAGCATTCATAAAATGGATGAATGCGTCAGCGCTGCGGATCTGCAACTACTAAGCCTTATTTATCAACGTATTATTGAGCAGCTTATCGCATGATGACGCACTCCATGCTCACGGGGAAACCCGTGAGCACCTTGTCCCGCTCGGTAAGGCGCTCAGACTAAGACCGGCTGCCATCACTGCCTTTACAGGCTTACAGAGCAGGCAGTGGCGCGTAATAGCTTTTAGTTACGCCAGCACCTTCTCGTGACTTTGCCCGCCAACGCCACATCTGTAATCAAAAATACAACGGAGAGCGTCCGTTTCTGGATAAAAACAGCCAATCACTGGTGGCAGCAACGCTTTACGTAGCGGAACGCAGCGCGGCGATACTGCGCTGGTCTGCCCTGTGCGGGCGCCAGCTGCCATCACTAGTAGGGGCACTGAGTTTGATATCTACGATCCGTCACGTCTGCATCAAGGAGCTCGTCTACAACTGGAGCCGTGGAATATGAGGCGGGCGACTATTTCGCTGAACTGAACAACTGGCTTACTACACATATGGCGCAGTTCGATTTTTACCGACCTTTTGCCACGATCGCGGCGGCGTTACTGTGAAAATCTGGTATATCAGCTACCAACTCTTGTCCAGATCGGCGGCGCAACAGTTGATATCAGAGGTTATTTTAAAAACCTGGCAACATGAAGATATCGCGAGCGATGCCTGGCTACGCCCGCATCTTCCTGATATTTTTCCCGCTTTATCATGAAGATAGATGAGGATTCAACATGTTCTGGCTAGCTGAGTACTAGTGAGTGATTCTGATTATTCTGGTTGGTATGGTGATTATCAGCATGAAAGAATTGAGCCCCTCGACCATAAACGCTTTATCAAGAATAAGCCGGAACTGCCTCCGCTCAGAGACAATAACGCTGAGTAGGATAAAGAAGATAATTGGTCGGAGAAAACCTGATGCGTTTATCTTCCAGCCAATTGCCTGCGGATCATTTTTGAACCAATAGTTAGTGCACTGAGCGCTGAGTGAAACTCTCCGCTTTTCCAGTAGAAATTCATAGAACTCTTTGGTGCACTGCGACAACTGCTGCTCTTTGTCGGTCACCAGATAGATGCGGCGCTGTAGCGAAAGATTGGAAACAGCGCAATCGCGATATCCTTGTGCTGAAACTGGAATAGTGTCAAACCGGTCGCAATGCTCACCCCATAATTGGCTGCGACCAACCAGCCTAATCATGGTGGTCAGTTGGCGCACTTCAAGCACATAGTTAAAGCTGTTTGGTGCCATCAGTTGATCGGTGTCTGACCCTTGAGAGAAGCCAAAAAGGCGTGGTGCTATGCCACTTTCGGCAACATCAACGCTCTGGCGCTGTGCCAGAAAGTGATTGCGGTGGCAAATCACGAAAAACTCATCGGCGAACAGCATTCGGGAACTGAACGTGCCCGGAGAAAGGCTGACCTGCAGTTAATGCCAGATCCGCGCGTCCGTCCAGAATGCCTTTCAGGCAGCAATCCCACTGCGTGTCCAACAGCTCAACCTTGATATCAGGATGTGCATGATGGTGCTGTGCCAGCACCTGCAGCAACCATTTCGCCGCCATCGAAGGCAACACCGTCAATACAATTCGACCTTGTATCCAGTGGCATAAGATTTAATTTCCACGACGACATCATCGTGTGACTGAATGAGTCGGCGAGCAATATCAATTAAAGTGAATACCATTTCCGTTTAACTGCACCTTGCGCGTATCACGGTCGAAAAGGCGATATCCACCTCATCTTTCAATGCCGCGAGATCAACGCATTAAGGCAAGTTGCGACAAGTTTATTTTCTGCGCTGCTTGGGTAAAGCTTACAGTTTCCGTGAGAGCAATAAATGCCCTCAATTGTGGATCACATCATCCAATAAATTAATCACAGTATAAACCCTCCTGTTTTGGATGTGGAGATACAGTGGCTACAGTTGATGTAAGATGTCCGTTTTGTGAACAGACAGTCTCTGTAAAAAAACACAGTTATGGCAGAAGTGCCCATCAGCCGTTACCGTTGTCAATCATGTAAACGCACCTTCCAACACGATTATTCTTATCGTGCTATTGACTTGGCAATGAATAATGCGGGTATTCGTAACACTGCTTGGGCGTTACATACTAGTATCAATGCCCAAGCAGTGTTACGAATACCCGCATTATTCACGGAATCCAAAACCGGAGAGTTTACACCGTGATCAACTCATTGAATACTTGACCTAATTTTTCTGGTGTTTTGCGGCTTTAATGAATATACCCTCGATACGCTGCTGCTCGGCGGTGATGGCGTGATTCCGGACACACTTCCAATTTTTCATCGGAAATCACCTGTGGTGTCTATCAGACATTTTGGATAAGGATATGATTGCGGTGCAAGCGCTGCTGCGCCGCTTGGCTGTTTTGTCGAAGATCTATACCCTGAAAGCGCCTTTTACCGGCCTGATAAAAGAAACGATTCGCCTTACCGGTTTCTTTAATTTATCCCGCCGTTGTCCGCTCCCGCGCCGCCGTCCAGCCTGGAAATGAAACAGCACCTAATCGCGCTGCTGCGTGAGGCTAATATCGCCATTGTGGAATAATTTCCACACGTTACAGATAAGTTGCTTCTAAGCGCGCCTCTGTAGCCTAACCTTCAGGAAGAAACCCATGCTAGATAAATCAGTTATCACCACAAAACTCGCCGCGTTGTATCAGGAGATCATTGTCACATCCGTGAGGATGATCCCTATCTCAAATCCATCGGTGCCTACGGTTCAAATATGTCTATCGAAGTGTGGGGATTTTTACAATACGTTGTATTATATTGAATTTTTCTTTTGTACCAGGCGACCAGGGATCAGAGCTATATCGAATACCTGAGCGCCTGGTTTGAACACCATCAGACTGAGGCGGCAGTAAAGAATGTCAACCACGTCGCGCCGATGCTGACGACGCTTGTGTCGCTGCTGAAGCAGCAGAAAAATGCGCAGTGGCGCACTGGTAAATGAATACGGCGAGTGGATTGATCAGGGCCTGCTGCGTACCGAAATGGGGGATTCGCCACGGCTACGTGCAATAACGAATAGCAATTGTGGGTCGATACCCTGTTTATGACCGCCCTATTCCACGTTAAGGCCGAACAACTGCTCAACAAGCCTGCCTATTGCGAAGAAGTCATCTATTTATCTATCAGTTCATGTTACATACGCAGTTTTTAAGCGATCCTGTCGGCGGTCTATGGCGGCACGGCTGATATTTCACAGAAAATACCATTTTGCCGGGGCGTTGTGAAGGCGGGCAATGGCTGGGCGGCGATAACGGCGGTTGAACTGTTGGAAGTAACGCGAGCAAGCCACTCTGCGTCATCGAGTTTTATTGAACAGCACTTCCTACGCCAGAACGAAGTGTTGTTAAGCGTTCAGGCGGAAAATGGTATGTGGCACACGCTGCTCAACGATCCGCACAGTTATCAAGAGTCGTCCATCCATGGCAGTGATCGCCTACGCTTTTTTGAAAGGGTTTCGACTTGGTATTCTCGATAGCTGCTTTGCTGATGCTGGCGTTAACGCGCTATTGCAGCGCTGCTGGCGCGCATCGCTCAACAAGGGCAACTGGCAGCAATCTCTTCCGGTACACCGGTATTTATAACATTGGCAATGCTGGCGTTGGCAGAAATGTTGCGCCACCCTAATCTCTTGGGTACTAAGCCCGTCTGATACACCGGTTTGCATGGCAAGATACCGTTTCTTTCCATGCTGATTCGGCTCTTTTCTTTGAACTGTGTCATTGTTCTGCAAGCGCTCTAGCCAAGATATTTCTTTTGATAAAAATTTGCATTATGCTAAATGAATCGTTTCATTTGAAATAATTAGGGTGATTGTTCCTGAATAGCGACGAATTTATCCCGCAAATGGATCGTCAAGGGCAGGGCGTTTCCCGAAAATAGTCTTACTTAACAGTTTATTGCACTGTTGTTACTGATTATTCTATACCCTACATAATTCGAGTGTTCAGCTTGATACAGAGAATGCGATGACAATTCGTATTGCGACAAACGGTTTTGGTTGTATTGGCCGCAGCGTGTTTACGGGCGCTGTACAAATCCGGACGAAGGGCCGAATTAGCCTGATGGCGATCAACGAGCTGTCGAGCGCGGAAGGTATGGCGCACCTGCTTAAATATGACACCAGCCATGGACGCTTTGCCTGGGATGTACGACAGGAATGTGACCTGCTCTACGTGGGTGATGACGCCATTCTGTTATTGCATCAGCGTGAAATTGAGGAGGCTGCCTTGACGAGAGCTGGGTGTCGACGTGGTGCTTGATTGCAGCAGCGTCTATGGCAGTCGTTCGCACGGCGAGGCACATCTGGCCGCCGGCTCCAAGAAGGTGCTTTTTCTCACCTCGGTGCCAATGATATTGATGCCACCGTGGTGTTTGGCGTCAATCACAATACGTTTAAGCCAGAACACCACATTATGTCTAATGCCTCCTGTACCACCAACTGCATTATCCCCATTATTAAATTGCTGGATGAATCGTTCGGCATTGAAAGCGGCACAATCACCACGATCCACTTTTTGATAAACGATCAGCCGGTGATTGACGCGTACCACAGCGATTTGCGCCGCACCCGCGCGGCTAGCCAGTCCACCGTTCCCGTGGATACCAAACTGGCGGCAGGCATTACGTACATCTTCCCGCAGTTTACTGACCGTTTTGAAGCTATTTCGGTACGCGTGCCAACCATCAATGTCACTGTCATTGATTTGAGCATAACGGCAAGGCAAGAAGTAAATATTAATGAAATCAATTCGCTTTTTCAAAAATCAGCGCATGGAGCATTTCGTAGCATAGCTGACTATACGGAATTAACTTTAGTTTCAGCTGATTTTAATCACGATCTGCACAGTACCATTGTCGACGGTACGCAGACGCGGGTCAGTGGATCGCACCTGGTAAAAACGTTGGTCTGATGCGACAACGAATTGGACTTTGCCAATCGCATGCTGGATATGACACGCGCGATGGCAGTCTGCGGTTTTTAGTTATATACAATCAAATTGTCAGGGATTTTAATCTCTATTACACAACTTTATAAGAGAATCAACAAGAGGATTCACCATGTCTGTAATTAAGATGACCGATCTGGATCTGGCAGGTAAACGCGTACTGATTCGTGCGGATCTGAACGTGCCGGTTAAAGATGGTAAAGTGACGTCTGACGCGCGTATCCGTGCGTCGTTGCCGACCATTGAAATTGCCCTGAAACAAGGTGCGCGTGTCATGGTAACTTCCCACCTAGGACGCCCGACCGAAGGAGAATATAATGAAGAATTCTCCCTGCTACCTATTGTTAACTATATGAAAGATAAAATTTCTTTTCCAGTTCGTCTGGCGAAGGATTATCTGGATGGCGTTGATGTTGCCGAAGGCGAGTTGGTGGTTCTGGAAAACGTTCGTTTTAACAAAGGCGAGAAGAAAGACGACGAAGAGCTGGCGAAGAAATACGCAGCTCTGTGTGACGTGTTCGTCATGGATGCCTTTGGTACGGCGCACCGCGCTCAGGCTTCTACCCACAGGGTAGGCAAATTTTCTGATATCGCTTGTGCAGGCCCGCTGCTAGGAGACGAACTGGAAGCGTTAGGTAAAGTACTGAGCAACCCAGAGCGTCCGATGCTGGCTATCGTCGGTGGTTCTAAAGTGTCTACCAAACTGACCGTGTTGGGTTCATTGTCCAAAATCTCTGACCAACTGATCGTCGGCGGCGGCATTGCCAACACCTTCGTGGCGGCACAGGGCCACAACGTGGGCAAATCGCTGTACGAAGCGGATCTGATCCCTGAAGCTAAAAAACTGCTAGAAACCTGCGATATTCTGGTACCGAGCGATGTACGCGTGGCGACGGAATTCTCCGAAACCGCAATCACAATCTTGAAGTCTGTTACTGCCATCAAAGATGATGAACAGATTCTGGACCTGGGTGATATCTTCGCTGAGCGTCTGGCCGATATTCTGAAAAATGCCAAGACTATCCTGTGGAACGGCCCGGTTGGCGTGTTTGAATTTCCGAACTTACGCAAAGGGACTGAAATCATCGCTAAGGCGATTGCAGACAGCGAAGCGTTCTCCATCGCCGGTGGAGGCGATACGCTGGCCGCGATTGACCTGCTAGGTATTGCAGACAAGATTTCTTATATTTCTACCGGCGGCGGTGCCTTTCTGGAGTTCGTGGAAGGCAAAAAACTGCCTGCGGTAGTCATGCTGGAAGAGCATGCTAAGCAGTAATGCCGCTTTTCCGGGTGTCACCCGGCAACCGTCGTTGCCCACTCGACGAGGGAGCAACGGTGAGGTCGGACGCTGTCCGTCCGGCCCGTAGTCAATTATCTCAACCCTCCACGGCCAACAACGAGACGGGACAAGTAACATGTCTAAAATTTTAGATTTCGTAAAACCTGGTGTCATCACTGGAGATGACGTTCAGAAAGTTTTCGCAGTAGCAAAGGAAAATGGCTTTGCTCTGCCCGCAGTCAACTGCGTCGGTACTGACTCCGTCAATGCGGTGCTGGAAGCGGCAGCGAAAGTTCGCGCACCGGTTATCGTTCAGTTCTCTAACGGGGGGGCCGCGTTCACAGCGGGTAAAGGCCTGAGAGCGAAAGGTCAGAAAGTCGCTATCCTCGGTGCCATCTCTGGCGCACAACACGTTCATCTGATGACTGAACACTACGGCATTCCTGTTATCCTGCACACTGACCACTGTGCGAAAAAACTTCTGCCTTGGTTGGATGGCCTGCTGGAGGCTGGTGAAAAACACTTTGGCGAAACCGGTAAACCGCTGTTCTCCTCCCACATGATCGACCTGTCGGAAGAGTCTCTGGAAGAGAACATCGAGATTTGCAGCGAATACCTCAAGCGTATGGCAAAAATCAACATGACGCTGGAAATCGAACTGGGTTGCACCGGCGGTGAAGAAGATGGCGTGGATAATAGCCACCTTGATAACTCCGCACTCTACACCCAACCGGAAGACGTGGCTTACGCCTACGAAAAATTGCACGCCATCAGCCCGCGTTTCACCATCGCGGCATCGTTCGGTAACGTGCATGGCGTATACAAAGCGGGTAACGTGCAACTGACGCCGAAAATCCTGCACAGTTTGCAGGAATATGTCTCCAAGAAATTCAACTTATCGCACAATAGCCTGGACTTCGTGTTCCACGGAGGTTCCGGCTCTACGGCAGAAGAGATCGCCGAAGCGGTGAGCCACGGTGTGATCAAAATGAATATCGACACCGACACCCAATGGGCAACCTGGAAAGGCGTGCTAGCGTATTACAAAAAGAACGAAGACTACCTGCAAGGGCAGTTAGGTAATCCGGAAGGCGCAGACAAGCCGAACAAGAAGTACTACGATCCGCGCGTTTGGCTGCGTGCTGGCCAGGAAACCATGGTTACTCGTTTAGAAAAAGCGTTTAAAGAACTGAACGCGATCGACGTACTGTAATCTATATTAATAAGTGCATTTCTTATCAATGCATGAAAATAAGATAAGAGGCTCCTTTTATCAGGAGCCTTAATTTTTTCTGGCCCGCTTTGCGGCCATTTTGAGTGTGAACCACCCCTTTCAAAGGGTAAAATGCAAAAAAAAGGAGAGTGCAAATGGAAGAACTGGGTGTAACCGAAAGCCTGAGCCGTATGGGGCAATGGGTGGTCAATAATGAGGCTCCGCTGATTCAGTATGCGGTGAACGTGGTAGCTGCCATTATCATTTTGCTCATCGGATTGCTGGTGGCACGTGTGGTATCTAACGGTATCGGCAGAGTGATGGTGGCAAGGTGCATTGATATCACCGTGGCAGATTTTCTCGCCGCATTGATGCGTTACGGGATTATTGCCTTTACGCTGATTGCAGTATTAAGCTGCATTGGCGTGCAAACAACATCTGTGATTGCGGTACTGGGTGCCGCTGGCTTAGCGGTGGGTTTGGCGCTGCAAGGCTCGCTGTCAAACTTCGCGGCTGGTGTACTGTTGGTGATGTTTCGCCCGTTCCGTACCGGTGAATTTGTCGATCTGAATGGGGTTTCTGGCACGGTGACGCAAGTGCAGATCTTCTCCACTACGATGCGCACGCCAGATGGTAAAATCATCGTTGTTCCCAATGGGAAAATCATTGCCGGAAACATCATTAACAGCAGTCGTGAGCCGGACAGACGCACAGAAATTATCGTTGGTGTAGCCTATGATGCTGATATTGACAAAGTCAAAACGGTGTTGGGAGATATCGTCGCGGCTGATAAGCGCATCCAGCATGAGCGTGGCGTCACCATCCGTTTGAATGAAATGGCCGCGTCATCACTAAATTTTATTGTATGGGTCTGGACGATCAATAGTGATGCCATGGCGGTGAAATGGGATCTATTAGAAAGTTTTAAACGGGCGTTGGATGAGCATCAGATCGGCATTTCCTAATGGTGTCGCCACAAAAGTCGTGATTAAGTAAGGTCAGAGCCCTTTTGCGACAGTTCAATCATGCATTCGCCAATCACGGCAATATTTTAGTGGTCATCAGAAGCTGGCTCATTCGAAAAAGTGAAG
>JBPETC010000069.1:0-10569 GCA_051710325.1 Symbiopectobacterium sp. | reverse complement strand
CTTTATGCATCCCGTATTGGGCACTATAATACCGGAAGTCTGCGATGATCCACATGTCACCTGCCGATTCCTTCACCGAGCTCAAGTAGTTGGGATGCGTTCGTTATATTCTCTACCGTGCTGATCGGCCTGGTACCGACCTATAACAGCATTGGTATTTTCGCAGCGTTGCTGCTTAGCATTGGCGCGTTTTGGTCAAGGTCTGGATCTGGGTTGTGAATGGGGCGGTGCAGCATTGCTGGTTACCGAAAACGCACCAAGCCCACAAGCGCGCTTATATGGCTCATTCCCGCGGTTCGGCGCACCGATCGGCTTCTCCTTCTCCAACGGCACGTTCCTGCTTGCTCTCCTGGTTAAGTAAAGAGCAGTTCATGACCTGGAGATGGCGCGTGCCTTTCGTTACCTCTGCGGTATTGGTTTTGATCGGCCTGTATTATGTGCATGTCTCTCTGCACGAAGTGCCCGTGTTTACCAAAAAGGTATCGAAGCCGGGCAAGAAAGTCCGCATTCCGCTGGGAATGCTGCTGAATAAGCAGCTGAAAGCCACCATTCTTTGCACCTTCATATGTTTGCTACCTATACGCTGTTCTACATCATGACGGTCTATTCCATATAAGGTTTATTCCATAACCTATGGCACCTCGCCAATTCCCAAAGGGCTGAGTTTCTCTCGTAACAGCTTCCTCTGGATGCTGATGGTAGCGGTTATCGCCTTTGGTCTGCTGCTCCCGCTTGCCAGGCTGCTGGCAGATGCTTATAGCCGCCACAAGACCATGATTGTAGTTACCTACGGCATGCTGGTGTTCGCGATGTGCTGCTCCCATCCCTGTTAGGTTCTGACAGCCAATCGTTAGTGATGCTGTTTCTAGTGCTGGGCCTGATGGGTTTAACCTTCGGTCAGATGGGCGCCTTGCTGCCTGAACTTGTCCCCCACTGAAGTGCGTTATACCGGTGCCTTGTTCTCGTATAACGTCTCATCGATTCTGGGAGCATCAGTTGCGCCTTATATCGCCGCCTGCCTGACCCGCCAACTACGGGCTGTTCTACGTGGGTGTTACCTGTTCACTATGGCATCTTTAACGCTTATTGACCAGACATTACCTCGGAAGATCGATTGATACGGGATTTATTCGGATCAAAATGCAACACACAAACGCACCGCCAACCAGTCCTGCAACGTGCAGGAGGGTATACCCCCCTAAACAATTCGAGTTGAAGGATAAAACGTTTACATTTTGAATAGCGCTTGCTATGGCCATTTAGGGTATAGGTATCTACACATCATGAATGGTTAAAAATTGCCTAGCTAAGTAGGCAAGTTCTTCAGTGGTATAGTCTGCTAATAATGTCAAGGTATTTTAGCAGGATGGATAGTCCTGAAAGCAGCGCTTTGGCGCTTTCTTTACGCCACCGTTTTTGTTGTTGTCCGGATAATCGACAAATTAACTAACGTGCTGCCGCATTATTGTCTCCTTCAGCTCGTTGTAGCCTCCATACCAATACACATGCCATGCTAGATCAATAATCTGCGTAGCACCGCACCAACACTGTGCTGACGCCATTTTTCTACGTCATGACCGGCACCTTTCAGCAGCTTAAAAAAGGATTCAATACCACCACCAGAGCCAGTAATACCAGCGAGCGACTTCCACGCTGGTGATCTTGCTGCTAACGTTTGTGAGCAGCGTCCAGCATCAGATACATTTACTGTGAGTATCGGTAAGATGAACTGAAACTAATCTGAGTGTCAGAGCTACGCCTGACTGAACTTTCACTCGTCGTCCGGTGTTCTTATCTTTCCGCTTCGGTTTTGCTGTTCACGCTATGATTGCAATAGCAGATAGTCTGCAATCTCACCAATTTTACGGGTGTCACCGCTCCACTCGGCACGACATCCTGCCTTTTCCCTGGATAAGCCAACATATTCCTTGAGCGTTTAATATGCGCATATGCCCGATAGAGTCACTTTCACGATAAATTAGATGAACTAACTTCTCCCCGTATCGAGAGACTCAACGCGGGCGATATCAGCCGTCAAAGCATTCATATGAGTTATACTCTCAGATAAGCCCTCAGTTAGCATTGAACGACAACCCTCCCTAGTTGGTTAGAGTTTGATACAAAGGCGCTATTGGTAAACCATTTGCAGCGCATCAACCAGTAGGCTGGTTTGTAGTTCATAACCGACGAGGTAGGTTTGATCGCGTTTGGCGCTCTGATAGATCACACAAAACATTTTTACTCGATTAGATGGGAATGTCATCTTGCCTGTATATAGTTATAACCATAACATGCTTCCAGCACTCTGGGATATCATATTGCTATGCAAATCCAGGGATTTAACAGGCTGAAACTGAGTCAGGATAAATGTCACAAACGCCAATTGAGTTAAAAGGCAGCAATTTTACCTTATCGGTTGTTCATTTATATGAGTCGCAACCTGAGGTAATTGTTAAAGCATTACAGGAAAAGATTAAGAAGGCCCCAGAATTTTTAAAAAATGCGGCTGTGATTATTAATGTTGCTGCCCTAACAGACGAAATAGACTGGTTATCTATCCAGTACGCTATTATTTCTACGGGATTACATGTGGTGGGTGTGAGCGGTTGTAAGGACGAGGTACTTAAAAAAGCCATTATCAAAGCGGGATTGCCGCTGTTAAATGAAGGCAAGTCGCCGCGTCGGGCATCAGAGCCTATCCTCGTTGCACCAGCAATAGCCAAAACCAAAGTAATTACCACGCCGGTTCGTTCTGGCCAGCAGATTTATGCCAGAGAAGGCGACTTAATCGTACTGAGCAGCGTCAGCGCCTGTGCTGAGGTGATCGCCGATGGCAATATCCATATTTACGGTATGATGCGGGGACGAGCGCTGGCGGGCGTCTCGGGTGATGTGCAGAGCCAAATCTTCTGTACGCATCTTGCAGCCGAACTGATATCCATCGCCGGGCGCTATTGGCTCAGTGAAAAGATCCCAGCGGCCCATTTCGGGAAGGCCGTGCGTCTGAAGCTCGATCAACTCGCAAACGATTTAACCATACAACCTCTATAAGCCCTTTAACAAGGAACTATTTATGGCACGCATTATTGTTGTTACATCGGGTAAAGGGGGCGTTGGCAAGACTACTTCAAGCGCGGCCATTGCTACCGGTTTAGCCCAGAAAGGTAAAAAGACGGTTGTTATCGACTTCGATATTGGGCTGCGTAACCTCGATCTCATTATGGGATGCGAGCGCCGCGTAGTCTACGATTTCGTCAATGTGATTCAAGGCGATGCCACGCTGAATCAGGCATTGATAAAAGATAAGCGCACGGAAAATCTCTATATCCTGCCCGCGTCACAAACCCGTGATAAAGATGCGCTAACCCGAGAAGGCGTAGAAAAAGTGTTGGATACGCTGGCAGAAATGGAGTTTGATTTTATCATCTGTGACTCCCCGGCCGGGATTGAAACGGGTGCATTGATGGCGCTCTATTTTGCCGACGAAGCCATTATTACCACCAACCCGGAAGTGTCGTCGGTGCGCGACTCTGACCGTATTCTTGGTATCCTTGCTTCCAAATCACACCGGGCCGAACGCGGTCAGGATGCGATTAAAGAGCACTTGCTGCTCACCCGTTACAATCCAGGCCGCGTTAGCCGCGGTGATATGTTAAGCATGGAAGATGTACTGGAGATCCTTTGTATTTCGCTTGTTGGCGTTATCCCCGAAGATCAGTCCGTACTGCGTGCATCAAACCAGGGGGAACCCGTGATCCTTGATATCGCTTCCGACGCAGGCAAAGCCTATGCTGATACCGTCGATCGCTTGCTAGGTGAAGATTGTCCCTATCGTTTCATTGAGGAAGAGAAAAAGAGTTTTCTTAAACGCCTTTTTGGGGGATAAATTATGGCCTTACTAGACTTCTTTCTGTCCAACAAAAAAAACACCGCAAATATTGCTAAGGAGCGGCTGCAAATTATCGTTGCGGAACACCGCCATGGCGACAGTGAGCCACATTATTTGCCACAGTTAAAGCGGGATATTTTGGCGGTGATCTGTAAATACGTACAAATTGACATGGAAATGGTGACGGTTCAGCTGGAGAGAAAAGGGGATGATATCTCCGTGCTTGAGCTTAACGTCACCCTGCCAGAACCGGAAGAACCCGCTAAATGAGTCCAAGGAACTAAATAACCTCGCACCATGTAAGGGTTATTCTGCTATTATCCTTCGCTAATCAACAAATCGCGTAGCGGCGCATCGAACAGTTCGGCTCGCCAGCCGTTCAACATTTCGGGTACCAAGCCTTCCTGAGCAAACAGCTTCCAATGCCAATTCAACAAACAGTTGATCTGACGACGTGATGCCAGTAACTCAGCAGAAAGTCCGCTACGTTCACTCACCTGCATCACCAGAGTTTTGATGTCTTTAAACACGCACCTATAGTCCGGGTAATCGATCAGCTTCACGATCGGCGCAGGGTACTGGGATTCAGGCAGCGCATTGGCTTTGGCGACAATATCGAGCAGTGTTTTACCATGATAATGTATTTCCGGGCCGCTCAGCCTAAGTGTGCTCAACTTTCCTAACGAGGACGGCAAGCATCGCGCCACCTGAAGTAAATTTTCTTCCTGTACCACAAAGTTGACTGAGCTGTCGTGCTGGCGCGCCAGATTCAGCCGCCACTGAGCAAGCAGTTGCAAGCAAGCTAGTTGCTTGCCACGCAGTTGCCAGGCGTTACCAAATTCACGATAGGCAAGTTTCGGCGCGAGGATATCCTGTTTACGCTGACACAGTAACCGGCATTCATCCAACGCCGCGTCCAGCCACCCGGCTTCACGCGTTTCGGCTACAATTTTCTCAGCCATCGGCAACAGATAGAAGACATCTGCGGCGGCATAGTCACACTGTTGCTCAGTCAACGGACGAGCCAGCCAGTCTGTACGCGATTCAGCCTTATCCAACGCCATACCTTGATAATCTGCTACTAATGCAGCAAATCCATACGATAAGGGCTTACCGATAAAGGCAGACAAAATCTGTGTATCGATAAACGGATGGGGCAACACGCCAAACGCATTAAGAAACACCTCAAGATCTTCACTGCTAGCATGCAGGAACTTGGTTACCTGCGCATTCTGCAACAGCGCCACAAACGGCTTCCATGCACTGATAGTTAGTGGATCTATCAGAGAGAGGGTTTTACCGTCAAAAAGCTGGATAAGACCCAACTGCGGATAATAGGTGCGAGTGCGGACAAATTCAGTATCCAGCGCGACCTGTGTGTGCTGACGCGCCTGCTGACAAACCTGTTCCAATCCATTGTTGTCGCTGATTAACTGATAATTCAAAACGTATTCTCTTGTTTTTAACTGTCAACTACAGCAAAAACAACGCCGGTATAACCGGCGTTGTTAACCTTTTACTATGATAAGCTATTGCTTTGCAATAGTCGGCACGTAACTCGCGCCACAGAATTTTCCCGACATTGGATTTCGGGAATTCTTCCACAAACTCCATCAGTTTTGGCACTCTATAGGCGGTCAGATTACGGCGGAAATGGGTGATCAATTCATCTTTGCTCAGGCTGTTGTCACGGGCCATAACGTGTCACCGCTCAGTTCGCTTTTCCACACCGATCACTGCCGCCTCGGACACTTTTTGATGGCGCGAAATTACTTCCTCAATTTCTGTCGGATAAACGTTAAATCCCGACACCAGAATCATGTATTTTTTGCGATCAATCACGCGCAGAACCCCTCTTCATATGCGGTAACAATATCGCCGGTCGCCAGCAACCCCTCTTTCAGCACCTCTTTCGTCGTGGCCAGTTGCTGTCAGTGCCAGTAGCCCAGCATCACCTGCGGACCTTTCACCCACCACAATTCACCCGATTCGCCCGGCGCCACATCCTGCCCTTTGTCATTCACGATTCGCACATCGGTAGACGGCAACGGCAGACCGATGCTGCCGTTGTAGTGTTTTAAATCATAGGGGTTTTTGCCCACCACCGTTTTAAATCATAGGGGTTTGCCCACCACCACAGCGGTGAGCTTTTCGTCAGGCCGTAGCCTTCCAGAAGGTGTTTTCCCGTCAACTTTTTCCACCGCTCCGCCACCCGATTGCTGCATCGAAGCGCCGCCCACCGATAAACGCAGCCTAGAAAAATCCAGCTCATGGAAGGCGTTGTTATTCAGCAGCGCGTTAAACAAGGTGTTAACACACGTGATCGCTGTAAACGGCTATTTAGCGAGTTCTTTCACCCCCGCCGGAATATCACGCGGATTGATGATCAGCAGGTTATGCCCATCTAGTTCAACAAACAGCAGGCAGTTTACCGTCAAAGCAAAGATGTGGTAGAGCGGCAGCATGGTGAGTACCAATTCATCGCGCTTTTGCAACACCGGACCATAATCGGCTTTCGCCTGTGCTAGGTTCGCCTGTATATTCCGGTGTGTCAGCATCGTGCCTTTCGACAACCTGGTGGTTCCGCCGGTATATTCCAAAAATGCCAGATCGGCATTCACGATTTGTGGTTTGATGTACTGAAGTCGCCATCCTTGTTTTGCAGCGCACTGCGAAACGAGACGGCATCTGGCAGATAGTATCTCGGCACCAGACACTTGATGTATTATGTATTTAATCACAAAGTTAACCAGCGTCCATTTTGCGGTGGATAGCTGCCGATGCGCGTCAAGATCACGCGTTTAATGTCGGTGTTATACACTACCCTTTCCAGGGTGTGCGCAAAGTTGGACACAATCACAATGGCGATCGCACCGCTGTCTTTCAACTTATGTTCCAGTTCACCCGGACGGAGTATAAAGCGGATTGACGTTAACCACCACCAAGCCAGCGCGAAAAATGCCAAACAACGCGACCGGATATTGCAACAGGTTCGGCATCATCAGTGCCACGAGATTGCCCTTTTGGAGATGATGAAGCTGGTTTTGCAAATAGGCGGAAAACGCACAGCTACGCTCTTCTCCAACTTGCGGAAACTAATTACCTTACCCATGCATAATAAATGCGGGTAGGTCTGCATATCGGGCAGCCGCACTTTCAAAAAGATCGACCAACGACGTATAGCTATCCGGATTAATTTCGGCGGGCACGTTTGCCGGATGACGCGTTAACTAGATTTTCTCCAAGGTATCATTTCCAAGGTTTTTAGTGGCATGATGATTCTCCCACCTCTCTTTTAATTAATATTATTTTAACTCAGCTTACCAGTTTCTTCTGAGACAATATCGAGGTTGGGAGTTCGATCACGCCTTATTGTTAATCATATGTTTTAAAAAAATGAAACAACCTGCGTCGCATCGTTGTTCTGCGTTTTTCCACGAGAGAAAAACCATCATTTATTGCGTCACGATGGTCTCGATACGTGCCGGACTCAGTCATTACCAAAGCCCTAACCCGCCGGTAATGCCAATTCCACTCCACGGATCGGCCGCGCCCGGGTGACAAGATGACCTGCTGCGTTTCATTCCAGCGTTAATAACCCGTTAGATTGATCACCACAAAGCGATAAAGTCTGCTGTCTGTATGACCTTGCTCCATCTCTGAGACCGAACCCACTACCGTCGTCACCAGTCGCCCCTGAAAATCAAGGGGTTCAAGGAATCCTTTGACGTTGGTAATAAATCGCCCTTCCGAAACGCTTTCCAACTGGGGCCGTATCCAACGATCCAGGGGCAGGGTAATAATCACCAATCGGGTTTGGCTTTTGTCATTTTCTTTATGCACGGCCACAAAGCGACCGCCGAGAGGCGGCTCCTGGCCCAAGGCCATTTGTAGCATCAACGTGATTTGCGATAAACGGTCATTCAGTCTTTCTGAACTTCTCTAGATGGATTAAGGAATCTAAGAATAGCCTGCCAGCAACAGTGCCAACGCCGCAAACGTCACCTGTTTTGACCAATAAGGAATCGCCATAATATTGTCCCTTTACAATTATCTACTCATTAGAGTAAGCAGTAATGCAATAAGTTGCGCGGTTATCAGGCGCGACCGGGTAATTTTTTCCAGGTGACATTGTTGCGCAGATAACGCGGCAAGGCATCGGCGACAGCGACCGCGTTACCTGACTGCCACTGATGGCACGCCAGCGGCAGCATATCCTGCGCCTGTGGCAGCAGCATATCGCCCGGCGTCAGAAAGATCTTCGCGTGGGCAGCCAGTGTCGGATACGCCTCCCACCCGGTTCCAACGGTCGCCCAGTCACCGCGCAGCAATAGGGTGCGCTCCAGTACCTGCTGTGGCGTCAGCACGGCTTCATATTCGTCGCCCTGCCAGTTGCCATTAACATCACGCTGATATTCAGCCCAATAGACCTCTCCCATGTGGGCGTCAATCGCCGCCAGCACGCGCGTTGCCCCCGTGCGACGCCAGGCTCCTTGGGCCATCGTGGCGAGCGTGGAGATAACCAGCATCGGCAAATCTGCGCCTAACGCCAGCCCCTGAGCAATACCAATAGCGATTCGTACACCGGTAAAACTGCCGGGGCCTTGGCCAGATGCCAGCGCATCCAGACTATTCAACGGTACACCGGTTTCAGCCAGCACCTGTTGTACCATCGGCAACACGCGTTGGGTATGCTTACGGGGACACACTTCATACAGGGAGAAAATTTGACCATCATTCCAGAATGCAACGGAACAGGCTTCCGTCGCAGTATCAAGTGCTAAAATTCGCGTAGACATGCCGACCTCAGGCAGGGAAACAAAATAACGCAGCGTAGCATAGCACACCGAGAATTGAATTACTCCAAGGCATCACACCGCCTAGGTGCAGGAAAGAAAACAAATCGCTTGCGCCAGATCGCGCGTACTGGATGCGGAGCGACAGACTTTGCAGAAAGTTTTACTGTAAGAATGCATCACCCCAGACGATTATCGCAGATAACAATAATGCCGCGATCGTCCACATCGCGAATCAAACGCCCACCCCTTGTTTTAGGATGATGACCGCATCTGGCAGTTGTACCTCGTCAAACGGATCGCCGCCACGCAGGCGGCAATCTTAGATACGCGCTTTCAGCAGCGGGTCAATCTGGCTCTGGTGAGGCAAACGTCAGTTTATCGATAATCACACAAGAGAGCGCATCACCGCGCACATCCACTCCTTCTCAGAAGCTGCTGTTTACTACTAGCAACGCATTCCATACAGAGACAAACTGCGCTAAAAGTTGCGCCTTTCTAGTTTAGCCGCCCTGAAACAACACGGGCAATATCAGTGAGGCGCGAAACTCTGCGGCCAGATCGCGCATCATTTGGTGCGAGTTACACAGCATAAGCAACGGCCGCGAATCGCCTCAATGAGTGGACGTAACTGAGTGGCCAATCGTTGTGCCGCACCGCGTTGCTGCATCTCCGGCAGAAAACGCGGCACGCAAAGCAGCGTCTGCTTCGCATAGTCAAACAGGCTCAGCAGCATGGATTGGGCATGGTCTAATCCCAAACGCTTGGGAAAGTGTTCGAGCTGTTCGTTGATTGACAGAGTCGCCGAGGTAAATATCAATGCGGCCTTCTTCTCTATGCACCAGCTCACGAAAACGGTCTGCCACATAGAGTAGGGTCAGCGCCAGCACAAAGTGCCGCGCATTACATTCATACCAATAACTGTAACCGGCCTATTGCACATCCTGTAGCAGCTTGAGACGAGTGTGATACAGAGTAACGCGTTCAAAAGGCGGCTCCAGCAGCGCCGAGCGTCTGAGGGACAGTTTAGCAACGTCATACATAGCAGAGTTCAATGCATCATTAAGCAACAGAAGCGCGTGTTGCAGCGAGGGCTGCGCTAACATATCAATCACGTAGGTTGCCGCGAAAAACGGTCTCCCCCAGTGCCAGCCGAAAATCCTGTGTGCTTTGTGAGATAAGCGATCTGCGGATTTGTGCAGTTGAGCCGCATCGCGCACTTCGGTACGATACGCGATAGTGATATCTTTCGCCAGATCGAGCAATTGACGGCTGGTGAGCTGCTGACCAAAGTAGTGGCTGGCGATATATCGGGGATATTATGTGCTTCAGCGTAACTCAAGGCGGTGGCGATGCGCGCTAAATCACGTGAAAAAGCTGGTCGTGAAGGGCTTTCGAACTCGTGGAGATAATGACCTTGCGTTTAGAACGCAGCGCCGAAACAAGATAAGCTAAGCGTAGGTTTTGCTGGTTTCGGTGCCCGCTTCCAGCATCAGCGCGTGTTGTTCGATAATGGCACGCTCTACCGCAGCAAGCCATATCGCGCTGAGCTTCACGCGGCTTAAAACCGTCAATGGCTCGCTTCAGGGTGCCTTCTGGAGAAAAATCGTCCTGTACAGAATATTTTGTTACACACGCTATCTATTTTTCACTGTTGTCACTACACAATTGCCACAACCAAAATCGGAAGGGATGCGGTGAAGCCATTTCTCAATATGGTAGGCTGCAAAACGATTTTTATCTTTTAAGATTGATATATGAAGAATATAACGAACGCATCCCAACTACTTGAGCTCGGTGAAGGAATCGGCAGGTGACATGTGGATCATCGCAGACTTCCGGTATTATAGTGCCCAATACGGGATGCATAAAGCTCCCTGATAA